>JBBQIR010000082.1:0-8604 GCA_038325105.1 Coriobacteriia bacterium | reverse complement strand
GCCGAATGCTTCCCGTGTAGCGCGCTTGTCGCTCATCGGACCACCTCTCCGTTGCAGCCGAGTTCCTGGAGCGCGAGCGCGGTCTGCTCGGCGTTCGGCGTCTTGCCGTGCCAGTCAGCCAGCCCCTCCATGTACGACACGCCCTTGCCCTTCACCGTCTTGCACACGATGACGACCGGGCGCCCCTCCGCCTCGGCCCGCTTGCGCGCGCCGCCGAGCGCGTCTGCCAGCGCGTCGATGTCGTGGCCGTCGCATTCGATCGCACACCACCCGAACGCCTGGAACTTGAGCGCGATCTCACCGAGGCACATGACCTCAGAGCACGAGCCGTCGATCTGCAGCCCGTTGTTGTCAACGATCGCCACGACGTTCGTGAGCCCATGGTGCGGCGCGAACATGGCCGCTTCCCACACCTCGCCTTCCTGCAGCTCACCGTCTCCGAGGAGACAGAAGATCGTCGGCTCGACGTCGTCATCGATCTTGAGCGCGAGCGCGAGGCCGTTGCTGATCGCAAGCCCCTGACCGAGCGAGCCGGTCGAGACCTCAACGCCCGGCGTCTTCCTGGAGTCCGGATGCCCCTGCAGGATGGAGCCGAGCTTGCGGAGCGTATCGAGATGCTTACGGTCGAAGTAGCCGGCCTCGCAGAGCGCCGCGTACAAGACAGGCGCCGCGTGGCCCTTGGAGAGGACGAACCTGTCACGTTCGGCCCAGTCGAGGCGCTCCGGGTCGTGCTTCATAACGATGCCGTAGAGCGTCGCAACGATGTCGGCCGCTGAAAGCGAGCCGCCAGGGTGCCCGGAGCCCGCCTCGGCAAGCATGCGGATGATGTCGCACCGCATGTGGCGTGCGAGCTCGCGTGTCTCCTCGGTGCTGAGAATCGGTCCCATCTAGTCTCCTATCGCCTTGAAACCTTCGCCGAGTGCCTCATGTATATCCGAGATGATCATGAATGCGTCAGGATCGGCCGCGTGGACAAGCGCCTTGAGCGCGTCGATCTCCTTGCGGGAGACGACCGTGAAGATGATCTCGCGCTCGGTGCCGGAGTACAGGCCGCGTCCGGACAGGCCGGTCGCGCCTCGGCCAAGCTCCTGGAGGATCGCCTCGGCAATCGCATCAGAGTGATCCGAGATGATGTAGCACGCCTTCTCCACCGAGATACCCTCTTGCACGAGGTCGATGACGCGACTCATCACGAACACCGCGACGGCACCGTAGAGTGCCAGGTCGGGGCCGAACACGAGCGCGGCGGTAATCATGACGACCGCGTCGGCCGCGAGCATCATCTGGCCGACGCCGAAGTTCGTGCGGTCGGCGAGCAGCTGCGCGACGATGTCGGTGCCGCCGGTGTTCGCCCGGGCCTTGAAGACGAGCCCCATACCGATACCGGTGATCGCGCCGCCGTAGAGGACCGCGAGCAGGTAATCGTTGGCCGCAAGATGCGGGACGAACGGCGCCATGAGGTCGACCGCGAGCGAGAGGCCGACCATGCCATAGATGGTCTTCGCGCCGTAGCGCCAGCCCTTCATCGAGACCGCGACCACGAGGAGCACCGCGTTCATCGCGAGCATGAGCACACCGACGGGCACCGTCAGACCCCGGTCGAGCAACACGTAGTGCAAGACGGTCGACAGGCCCGAGACACCGCCTGCGGCAAGCTTGTTCGGGATGAGGAACGCGTCGAGGCCCCACGCCGTGATGAGCACGCCGATAGTCATGTACACGTAGTCGCGCATGCGGCGGCTCTTGAGCACGTTTTGCGGCGTGATGCGCGTGAACATCTTGCTCACCATCGCTACCACTCCCCTCCCGCATCGAGTCGAGGGCGCTCCCGCTTGCCCGTAAGGAATTCGAGCACCGAGGCAGCGTCGCGGTTGACGATGCGATCCTCGGGAAAGCCGATCTCCTCGGCTACGGCAAGCGCATTCTCGACGCTGCCCACCAGCAGGTGAAAGTGCGCGTCCGAGTTGATGGCTATGAGCGCCCCGGCGTCGCGCGCTGCAATCGCGAACGCTCGCTCGCGCTGAACCGATGAGTGCCGACCGCTGCGCGGGTCGAACGAGTAGTTGTTAAGCTCGATGATGACGTCGTGCTGCACCGCCGCGTTCACGATGACATCGAGGTCGACGGGGAACTCGTCCTCGTTCCCGGGGTGCGTGATCATGTCCACGAGCGGGTTGGTCACGATGCGAAGCAGCGCCTCGGTGTTGCGCGCGCGGTCACGATCGTCGAACCCGCACTCCGGGTGTATCCCGACGGCCACGAAGTCGAGCATCGCGAGCATCTCGTCGGGAAGATCCATGCCGTTCTCGGAATCCGCACACGGGTTGGCCTCGCAGCCCTTGAGGATTCTCACCCCGCCGAGAATGGATGGCACGACCTTCATGTTCCAGAAGTGCCACAGGTGAGCTCCGCCGGGAACGGCGGGACCGTGGTCGGTCACCGCGATGAGTTCCAGCCCGCGTGCTGCCGCTGCACCGGCGAGCTCGGTCACCGTCGAGAACGCGTGGCCCGACGCCACCGTATGGGTGTGCAGGTCTGCAAGCAGGCGCATGCTACGCGCCCCCGGCCATCGCCGTGGCGGTCTCGTGCTGCACTCTCCATCGGTGGAAGCCCACGATGAACTCATCGAGTTCGCCGTCGAGCACCTTGTCGACCTGGCTGGTCTCAACGGCGGAGCGGACATCTTTGACCATCTGGTACGGATAGAGAACGTAGTTCCTGATCTGGCTGCCGAACGAGATGTCGAGTTTCTCGCCGCGAAGCGCGTCGAGCTCGGCCAACCGCTTCTTCTCTTCCAGCTCGTGGAGCCGCGACCGCAAGATGACCATTGCGGTCTCTTTGTTCTTTAGCTGGCTCTTCTCGTTCTGGCACGTCACCACAAGCCCCGAGGGCAGGTGGGTGATGCGAACGGCCGAGTCGGTCGTGTTGACGGACTGTCCGCCGGGACCGGACGAGCGATACACGTCGATACGCAGGTCTTCTTCGCGAATCTCGACGGCGACGTTGTCTGGTAGCACGGGCAAGACCTCGATCTTGGCAAACGTGGTCTGGCGCCGCTTCTTCTCATCGGTCGGGCTGATGCGAACGAGCCGGTGCACCCCGACCTCGGACTGGAGCATCCCGTAGGCGTTGCGACCATGCACCGTGAACACCGCGCGGTCGATACCGATCTCAACCCCGGCCGGCGCGTCGTGCAGGTCGACCTTCCACTTCCGATGCTCGGCGTACTTCAGAACCATGCGCATGAGCATCTCGGCCCAGTCTTGTGCCTCGAGCCCGCCCTGACCGGGGATAATGGTCACGATCGCGTCTCCGTTGTCGAACTCGCCGGTGAACCACGACGCCAGTTCGAGCTCATTGATGCGTTTGTAGAGGTCTTTCGCGTTCACATCGACTTCTGCGGCGAGGTCGTCGTCCTGCTCGGCTACGGCAAGCTCGTTGCCGGCCTCGAAATCATCGAGGTCCGCCACGATGGCCTCGTAGGACTCGATCTCGTCCCGAAGACCGGCGGCCTGCGTCATAACGCTCTGTGCCGAGGAGGAATCGTCCCAGAAGCCTTGCTCGGCGGCCTTCTCTTCAAGCGACGCGACTTCAGCACGCTTGGCATCGAGGTGGAGGTACTCGCTGATGCGCACGACACGTTCGCGCATCGTTTGGATTTCCTGAGTGCGATCTTCAATCATAAGAACCGTCTTCGGGTCGGCGCGGGCAAGGACTCAGCGCGGCCGGAGCGCATAGGAGCGCTCCCGGCCGCCCGGGTCATGCTCCGGCGCCGTGGCAGTGCTTGTACTTGCGTCCGCTTCCGCACGGGCACGGATCGTTGCGGCCAACATTGGCGAACGGGTCGGTCTTGTCTTTCTCGACCGTGTGACCGCCACCCTTGCCGGCGACTGCTGCCGCCTGCGAAATCTGATCCTGCGACGGCCCGTCGATCGACGCTGCAGCGCTCTTGAGTGCTCCCGAGAAGATGCTCTGCTCGCTTGGTGCCGAGTAGCTCACCGGGCGCGCGAGCACCTCGGGGGCCGGCGTCTCCTGGACCACCTGGATGTGCATGATCGTGCGCAGGAAGTCGTGGTTGACCTCGGCCACGAGGAATCCGAACATCTCGTACGCCTCGGACTTGTACTCCACGAGCGGGTCACGCTGACCCATGGCGCGCAGCCCGATACCCTCCCGGAGGTAGTCCATCTCGAGGAGGTGGTTCATCCAGCGCGTGTCTATGACGCGCAGCATGACCTGGCGCTCGAGTTCGCGGAGACGGTCCGGGCCGAGCTGCTCTTCCTTCTCGTTGTATGCGGTGAGCGCCGCCTCGGAGAGCACGTCCGCGAGTTCGTACAGATTGTCGGCGGCTTCCCGGATATCAGGTGTCACGAGGGTGACACCGGTGAGTCCCTTGAGGTCCTCGGCCATGCCGTCCCAGTCCCACTCTTCGGAGTAGGACTTCTCGGGGCAGTGCTCCTTCACGAGGAGCGTGATTGTCTCGCCCATCATCTCGGTGACCCTGCCGTGAAGGTCCTTGCCGTCGAGGATGCGGTTGCGCTCGCCGTAGATGACCTGGCGCTGGGTGTTCATGACGTCGTCGTACTCAAGAACGTACTTCCGCGCGGCGAAGTTCTGCGCCTCGACTTGCCGCTGTGCGCTCTCGATCGCCTTGCTCACCATGCCCGCCTGGATCGGCATGTCGTCCGGAATCTCGGTCTTCTCCATGAGTCGGCCGACGCGCTCCATACGCTCGCCGCCGAAGAGCCGCATGAGGTCATCTTGCAGCGACAGGTAGAACTGCGACGCGCCCGGATCGCCCTGGCGTCCGGCACGGCCGCGGAGCTGGTTATCGATGCGGCGCGACTCGTGACGCTCGGTGCCGAGAATCGCCAGCCCGCCCGCCTCGACGACGCGTTTGTGCTCCTCGGCGCAGATTTCCTTGGCACGCTCGAGCGCCGAGACAAGCTGCTCCTCGGTCGCCTCTTCGGGCTTCACACCGCGCTCGGTGAGAATCTCATCGGTGAGGAACTCGGGGTTGCCGCCGAGGATGATGTCGGTGCCGCGGCCGGCCATGTTGGTGGCGATCGTGACCGCGCCGAGGCGCCCTGCCTGCGCGATGATGTGCGCCTCTTGCTCGTGGAACTTCGCGTTGAGGACCTTGTGGGTCAACCCGCGCTTCGCAAGCATGCGCGACGCACGCTCGGAGTTCTCGATGGAGATCGTGCCGACAAGGCACGGCTGCCCGTTGCTGTTGCGCTCGATGATCTCCTCGACCACCGCGTTGAACTTGGCTTCCGTGCTGCGGTAGATGAGGTCGTTGCGGTCGTCGCGGATCATTTCCTGGTTGGGCGGGATGACCGTGACCGGCAGCTTGTAGATCTCGCGGAACTCCTGGTCCTCGGTGACTGCCGTACCGGTCATGCCGGCGAGCTTCTCGTACATGCGGAAGAAGTTCTGCAGCGTGATAGTCGCGAGCGTTTGGTTCTCCTCGCGGACGTGCTGCTTCTCTTTGGCCTCGATGGCCTGGTGCAGGCCCTCCGAGTACCGGCGCCCGACCATGAGGCGGCCGGTGAACTCATCGACAATGAGCACTTCGCCATCTTTGACGACGTAATCCACGTCGCGCTTGAACATGAACTCGGCCTTGAGCGCCTGCTGAAGGTGGTTGACCATGAGCCCGGACGGGTCCGAGTAGAGATCCTCGATGCCGAGCCACTGCTCGACCTTCTGCACGCCGATGTCGTTCGGCGCAATCGTGCGCTTGGCCTCATCGAGCTCGAAGTCCTCCTCGGGCTTGAGCCGGGGAACGACCTTCGCGAACTGCTTGTACGCTTCAGCGGACTTGGTACCGGCACCGGAGATGATGAGCGGTGTCCGCGCCTCGTCGATGAGGATCGAGTCGACCTCGTCCACGATCGCGTAGTTGTAGCCGCGCTGCACGCGAAGCTCGGGGCGCGTGACCATGTTGTCGCGCAGGTAGTCGAAGCCGAACTCCGAGTTGGTGCCGTACGTGACGTCGGCGTCGTATGCCGGCTTACGGCGCTCCGGGTCCATCTGCGACTGGATGATGCCGACTTCGAGGCCGAGGAAGCGGTAGACCTTCCCCATCCACTCGCTGTCGCGCTTGGCGAGGTAGTCGTTCACGGTGACAACGTGCACGCCCTTGCCGGCCAGGGCGTTGAGGACGACAGCGAGCGTGCCGGTGAGGGTCTTGCCCTCGCCCGTCTTCATCTCGGCGATATTGCCGCCGTGCAGCACCATGCCGCCGATGAGCTGGACGTCGAAGTGCCGCATGCCAAGCGCACGCTTGCCCGCTTCGCGCACGACCGCGAACGCTTCGGGGAGGAGATCGTCGAGCGTCTCGCCATCGGCGAGGCGCTGCCGGAACTCGGGGGTCTTGGCGCGCAACTCGTCGTCGGTGAGCGGTGTCACGGACGGCTCGAGCGCGTTGATTGCCTCAACAACGGTGTCGTATTCGCGCATCTGCCGACCCCCACCCATGGTGAGGATCTTGGTAAGGAAGTTGGCCATTTCTATCTCAACCTCGCGGATTCTTGAGTGGGGAAAAGCACACCGATTCTAGCACAGGCCATGCCGTTTCGACGGCTAGCACCGCCCGAGTGCCGACCCTCCCAAGGAAAGCAGAAGCGGCCTTGAGCGCTTCAGCACCCAAGGCCGCCCGCTCCGCTGGCCGAAAGAGGTAGCCCCGCCGGTCCGGATCACTTCCGCATCCTATTGGTGCCCCTCAGGAGTCTCCCGTCTCCTCACCTCAAATGCGTAAGAAGATCCGCAGTGTCCTTTCGGAGACCGACCGAACTCCCACCCCTCGACCGGCCCAACCCTCGGGCCGACACTCACGATACGGGGCGGTCCTTACCAGATGCTTTCCAGAACCTAACCCTCCGAGGATTCCTCATGCATCGCAACAAAGAGATAGAGCCCGGCGCCAAGTGTGAGGAAGAAGTCGCCGATGCTGGCGATACCCCGGTGCCATACAGGACCAGGCATGGCGATCACGTCGGTCAGGCCGACGAGACGCGTCTTCTCCGTCACCGGCTCGTGGAGCAGGTCAAAGACCGGCGTGACCGAGGAATCCACCGCTGCGATCGCCTCCAGAGACACCGGCATTGCGCCATTGAGCCCGATTGCCACGATGTTGAGCATGATCCCGATTGCAGCCAGTACCATCCCCGCAGACCGCCAATTCACGAGCGCCAAACCGACCAGCGCCACCATGGAGAGCAACCACAGCACGAGCGGAATGCTACCCGTGAGGCCGAACAGCGTTGTGAGGCGCGGAACCGACACCTGGAACACGAGAATCGCCACAAGCGCTACCTCGCCCTTGAGCTTCGCGTGCGCCAGATTGCCCACCGTGCCGCGCGTCACGAGCCCAAGGATGAGCCCGAGCACGATTCCGTCGAGCAGCAGCAGCACGAATTCTCCTGTCGTTCGCGAAGGCGCTCGCTACACGGTATTGGTCGAAGGGCCGTCTTCCATGGCGAGAATCTCATCGTAGAGGCGACGCGTCTCGACCGAAGGGTCGAGCCCAAGGTCCTCGGCAAGTCTACTGCGACACGCCGTGTATGTCTCGATGGCGCCGCTGCGCTGACCGAAGTGGATCTGGTAGCGGAGTGCTGCCTGGTACAGATCCTCACGCCACGGATCCTGTGCCAGGGCTGCTCGAACCATATGGAGCGCCTTCTCGGTATCGCCGGCCTCATGATGGAGTTGGGCGGCTCGGAGCATCGCGTCGCCATAGTCGTGGCGATACCTGTCGCGAATCGGTGCCAGCCAGTCGTCGTAGAGTTCCCCGGGCAGCAACTCGCCTCGGTAGTGCAGCGCGACCTCATCCGCCGCAGCGCAAGCCAACTCGGAGTCACCGGCGCGATCAGCCCGGCGCATCGAGACGAGTGCATCCTCGAAGTCCGCAACATCTGACTTGACCAGACCTGGCACGATTCGACATACCCCACCCAGATGCTCAACAAACGGGCACGGCCCACCGGACGCGTTGCCCATCAGAACGCGTCGCATGATGCTCCAGATCACGTAGAAGTTGCTCTTCGCGCGTTCCTCGGTCATCTCCGGCCAGAGGTGTTCGAAAAGCTGTTCGCGCGAGAGATCCTTGCCGCGCTGGAGCACGATGATCGCGAAGAGCAGCCGTGCCTTGCGCTTGCGCCAGTCCTTGTCCGAGACGCGCCCATGAGGGGCGTCAACCTGCATCCCGCCGAAGAGATGGACGCGCAGGGAGGGCATTGCGTCAGGCCGACCGACAAAGGCCGCTGCTCCTGAGCCAAGGAGCCGCCCCGCAAGCCGTTCCCATTCGGTCAGCGGAAGCACTCCTTGGCAGGCGTCGAGTGCTGGCGCGGCGTACGCTGGCATGATCATTCGCAGCATATGCCCCGGTAGTGCATCTACGCCGATGGCTTTGGCGAAAACCCCCAGGAGTCCAGGGAAGGCGCGGACGTACATGGCAATCTGCCAGTTGCCGCTCTCCGTGAGGATATACTCGGAGTGCGCCTGGATGCGCGCGACGGACGCATCCAGGTCGCCATCGCGACGCTCAACCTCGGCGAGAATCATGTCTGCCCGAAGGAGGTGGTAAGCGGCGGTCCAAGT
>JBBQIR010000081.1:0-8616 GCA_038325105.1 Coriobacteriia bacterium | reverse complement strand
GCACGAGGGCGAACTTGTCGGCGAAGTCCTTGCCGACGAGGATGTCGCTGCGTCCGAGCCGAGCCTCGCCTTCGGTGAGGCGTCCGGAGATGTTGGCGAGCGCGTCGAGCGACTTGAGGTCGCCGCCCTTGAGCGTGAGCGGTGTGCTCTCATTGCCGTCTGAGTAGAGCCCGTTCACCGAGAGCGTCGGCGCGACAGCGCCCGGCTTGAGGCGCGCGTCGGCCTTGACGACCTTGAGCACGCGGTCGTCTACCGTGAACGGTTCGCCCTCATCGAGGGCGGTGATCGTCACCTGTGACGTTGAGCCGATCGTCTGCTGCACGAGAGAGTCCTGCAGGCTCGTGATGAGCGAGCCGACGAAGATCTGCACGGCGATACCCACGGCGATACCCGCGATGATGAGCGCGGACTGGACGCGCGATGTCTTGAGGAAACGCCAGGCGATTCTGAATGCCAGCATCTATGCCTCGCCCAGATCGCCGAGGACAGCGGCGACATCGGGAACCTCGGCATCGCTCCAGCCCTTGTGACTGTGGGCGAATGCCGGACCGCCGGCCCACACGATGAGCCCGGGGATCGCAGCGACGAGCGTGTTGGCGTACTCGCGCATCCTCACGCGATGGTAGTGCGTGGACGCCGAGAGCAGCACGGTGTCCGCCTTCAGCTCGCGAACCGCGCTTACCAGTTCGTCTCGCGGCACCGCCGCACCGAGGAAGTGCGTGCGGTAGCCGAGGAGTGCGAAGCGGTCGGTGAGCATGCGGAGGCCGAGGTCATGAAACTCATCGGCGGGGCAGGCGAGGACGATCGTGCGGCCCGTCGGCGGGAGCGCCCGCGCGGCGACTTCACCGTGGAGAGACTCGATGATCGTGCGAACGACCGCCGTGGTGTAATGCTCCTCCCACACCTCTTCTTCACCGGCTTGCCAACGCGCACCGGTGAGCTTCATGAGCGGGGAGAGCGCGAGGGCGTAGAGCTGCGGAATCGTGAGGGCCCCGCCGGTGACTGCCGCGTGTGCGGCCGCGATGGCGCCCTCGCGATCGCGTGCGTTGATGAGTCGATCGAGTTCGAGCATGAGCGCTTCCGCGCGGGCGGCGGCGTCGTCGGGGCGTGCGGACATGTGGCTCCTCTCGGTGCTGTCAGAACGTTCCTACCCGAGTGGGGGACGTGTCACGCGCGGCGTCCGACGCTTCTTGCGCCTCAGCAGACCGTTGTCAGCGCGCAATGACAAGCACCCGTCTCGGCGGATACCCCCGGGGTATATACCATGAGAAGAAGGTGATCACATGAAGACAACAACAGGCGTCATCGTCGCTATCGCGCTCATTCTCGTGGGCCTGATCGGAATGGTAGTCACGACGTCGTTCCAGCCGTCTAACGGCCCGGGCGCACCGGGCTGTCCCTCCGGTGTGTGCGGCGACGGAGTCAGCGGATCAGTGGATGTGCCCTCCACTGGCGCAGCCCGCGGCGTGGACTCGATGTTCATCGAGCAGATGATTCCGCACCACGATGATGCGATCGCGATGGCGGAACTGGCGCTGACACGAGCCGAGCACCCGGAGATCAAGCAACTCGCCGAAGACGTGATCCGGACCCAGACGGCCGAGAACGCGCACATGCGTGACTGGTACGGGCAGTGGTACGGCGAAAGCGTCCCGACGAGCGGCACCGGCTCCTACGGCATGATGGGCGGCGGCATGATGGGCGGCAATTTCGGCGACCTAAAGGACCTCGAAGCTGCCGAGCAGTTCGACAAGGCGTTCATCGAGCAGATGATCCCGCACCACCAGATGGGCATCATGATGGCTCGGATGGCGGGCAACGCGACGGGTCGCACGGAGATACAGGGACTCACGGACAGTATCATCCGGACGCAGAGTGACGAGATTGACCGGATGCAGCAGTGGTATCAGGAGTGGTACGGGCGCTAGGCAACGTCTCGCACCCCTACATAAGGAGTTGAGTCAGCCATGATGGGCGGACCCGGATATGGATTCAGTTCTGGTTACGGAATGGCGGGCGGCGGCTGGTTGGGTGGCCTGCTCATGATGTTCTTCGGCTTGCTCATACTTATCGGGCTTGTGCTGCTCGTGGTCTGGGCCGTCAGGGCCGCGTCGGGGCACGGCCACTCGGCGTCCGGTGGGCCCGGGACCAGCGGTCCTGTTGGTCACGACGAAGCCATCGCGATCGCCAAGAGGCGTCTCGCGAACGGAGAGATAACCGCTGAGCAGTATGCCGAGATCGTGCGGGCGCTCGGAAGTTAGAAGACGCGTATGTAGTTGCTATAGACACATGGGCCGGTGCTGGCTACAATCTCGTTTGCTGTCTGCTTGTGCGACAGCCACCCAAGTGGGGGTGTAGCTCAGTTTGGTTAGAGCGCCGGCCTGTCAAGCCGGAGGTCGCGGGTTCGAGCCCCGTCACTCCCGCCATAAAGAACATCTCAGGTCGTCCGGGAACTCCCGGGCGGCCTGTTGCGTTTGCATCGTGTCAGACGGAGGTCGTACTATGGGTACGACCGAGCGGTACTACCACAGGAGGCGCAATGGCAGTCGAGAAGTTCTCCATTTCGCTACCGGAAGAGTTGGTAACGAGTCTCGATGAGATTGCTACGCAGGACGGCCTCACACGGAGCGCGGTGATTCGGGAGGTCACGGCAGAATACGTCGCAAAACGTAGGTCAAAGGTGTATGAGCAGGAACGGCGCAAGAAGATCGACGAGGCGTTATCAGGATTCGAGCGCATCGCGAGGCAGTGGGGCGCCGATGAGCGCAGCGCCGCCGATGTCTTGCGGGAGATGCGAGAGGCCGAGGAGGGACTCGGTGAGTGACTCCCGTCTGATCGTGCTCGATGCATCTGTCGGTGTGAAGTGGCTCAAGCCGCCCGAAAACGGCGCGAGTCGAGCGCTCGCCTTGCTGGCGGATCATCGCGACCGTCGCGCGCACATCGCGGTTTCGACGCACTTCGTGACCGAGGTAGTCGGTGTGGCTGTTCGGCACGGCGGTTCGGGACTGGGCGAGGACGCGTGGCGACTGCTGAGAGCGGCTGATCTGACCGTCATCAGTCTGGACGATGACGTTGCCGCCGAAGCTTTCGAGCAGTGCCGGTTCCTCGGCTGCAGTTTCTACGACGCTCTTGCGCCAGCACTCGCAGTTCTACTCGGTGCCACGCTCTATTCGGCCGATAAGCGTGCGCATGGCCGGTTCCCGGGCGTCGTGGTGCTCGGCTAATGTCGTGTGCGGCTATGCGCCAGATCGCGCACCATGCTCAGCGGGTGAACTCGCCTGGTCTCGGCCAGTAGCCCTTGTGCTACGCTCATCTGGTCTGTAATCGCGTTCCCCTGGAGGCCACCATGACAGCGTCTGATTTCTTCAACGCCGAGCGCTATCTTGTCCGTCGCAAGGTCTTCAAGCTCGCTGGCGGAGCGTTCCACGTATACGACCCGCAGGGTGCTGTAGTCGCCTACTCGGAGCAGAAGGCGTTCAAGCTCAAAGAGGACATCCGCGTGTACGCTGACGAGGCCAAGACCCGAGAGCTGCTCGTGATCGCTGCGCGGCAGATCATGGACTTCTCGGCCGCATACGACGTGACTGACGCGACGACCGGCGAAAAGGTCGGCGCGCTCCGCCGTTGTGGCGGCAAGTCGATTCTGCGCGATGAGTGGAAAGTGCTCGACGCGAGCGATGCCGAGGTCGGCACGATCATCGAGGACTCCATGGGCTACGCGCTCATCCGCCGCCTGCTGACGAACCTCGTGCCGCAGAAGTACGACGTCTTCTTCCCCGATGCGACCACCGGCCAGAAGATCGCCAACATGGACCAGCAGTTCAACCCGTTCGTCTACAAACTCGACGTGGACTTCTCGGCTGATTCGTCGAAGAAGTTCGACCGTCGCCTGGCCATCTCGGCCGCGATCCTGCTTGCAGCGATCGAAGGCCGTCAGAACTAGGCGCGCCTGTGGCCGACATCATCACCGACGAGCACGGCAATCCCGCGATCTGTCACGACTGCGGCGGTTTATGCTGCGCGCTCTACCTCGCGCACGACGAGAACGGCGAGTACATCGGCGAAGGCTGGCTGCCTGAGTACATCGAGCTGTGGCTCGGGCGGCTCGTGACGAGCGGCGCCCTGCGGGTTACGCAGACTGCGTATGCCGCCAGTGACGCGACAGCGGGGCCGGACCCGCAGGTCTTGTACGTCGCTGGCGACGCCGGTATCGAGCCGCTCCACGACCCGCGCCTCAGCCACCTGCCAACACCGGAGGGCGCCGCATATCGCGCGACGCTGCCCGAATGGGTCGACACCCGCAAGTGCCAGTTCTGCCACCCCGAGAACGGCTGCCTCCTGCCGCGCGAGTACCGCGCGCCCATCTGCGGCGGCTACGTCTGTGACCTCTGGATTGCCCCGGGCCTGTGAACGCCGTTGCGACCGCCGCGTCCGGGTTCGCGCTCGGCGCGAGCCTCATCATCGCCATCGGCGCCCAGAACGCGTTCGTCCTCCGGCAAGGCGTCACGCGTCGCCACGTATTCGCTGTGGCCGCCATCTGCGCCGGCATCGACGCGGCGCTCATCTCCCTTGGCGCCGGCGGCTTCGGCGCGGTCATCGCGTCGCACCCGACGATCACCTCGGTCGCGGCGTGGGGCGGCGTGGCGTTCCTCGGCGTGTATGGCGCTCGGTCGTTCATCGCGGCGCTCCACCCCGGATCGCTCGAGAATCGCGCCGACGGCGCCGAGGCGGACTCGTCACTCCGATCGGTCGTGCTGGCGACGCTCGCTGTGAGCCTGCTCAACCCGCACGTGTACCTCGACACCGTCGTGCTGCTCGGCAGCGTGGCGGCGCAGTATCCGGCGAATGCGCGGGTCGTATTCGCACTCGGCGCCATGAGCGCGTCGGTCGTGTGGTTCTTCTCGCTCGCGTACGGCGCGCGCCTGCTCGCACCGCTCTTCGCCCGCCCGGTCGCCTGGCGCGTGCTCGACGTGCTCGTGGGATGCGTCATGTGGTGGATCGCCGGCTCGCTCGCGTGGGGCCAACTCGCCGGGTGACGTACACTACTCCCATGCGCACACTCTTCATCGATGCCGACGCCTGTCCCGTGACCCGTGAAGCGATCTCGATCGCCCGCTCACACGGGATGAAAGTCGTGCTCGTTGCCAACGGCACGCAGAACTTCGACCGCCACACCTCGCGCGCCGGCGTCGAGGGCGTGCAGGTCTCGGGCGGCCGCGATGCCGCCGACTTCGCGATCATCGAGCGCCTCGGTCCGGATGACGTCGTCGTCACGCAGGACACCGGGCTCGCCGCGATGGTCCTCGGCAGGGGAGCGGGCGCAATCGGCCCCCGCGGCCGCATCTTCCACCTCTCGACCATCGACGCCGAGATGGAGGTCCGCCACGCCGAGCAGAAGTTCCGCCGTGCCGGCGGTCGAACCGGCGGACCATCAAAGTTCACCGAGGAAGACCGCGAGCACTTCGCCGAACAGCTCGAGCGGCTCATCTCCAACCCGGATCGCTTCTAGCCGGGTGACGTCCTGGTGTCGGCGTCGCCGTTCCGACACCGTCACATAAGACCACCTGCGAGACTGAGACCACAGCGTCTCCCTGAGGGTGGAGGAGCCATGCGGTCGAGAAAAGCGCGGGGCGTTCGTCGAGGCGGCTCACTCATCACGCTCGTTGCGGTTCTCGCGGTTCTGACGTTCGTCGTGGCCGGTGTCCCCAAGAGCCGCGCGCTCCTCGGCCA
The DNA here is from genome assembly GCA_038325105.1 of Coriobacteriia bacterium. GTDB lineage: Bacteria > Actinomycetota > Coriobacteriia > Anaerosomatales > Anaerosomataceae > WSXY01. The sequence continues at coordinate 2,886 of JBBQIR010000081.1, read as the reverse complement.
GCTCATCGCATCGGTCGATCCGCCGCCCGACACCGCCAGCGCGAAGGCACACCAGTTCGCCTCGGCAGCCGAGGAGCAGGTGGGCGTGACCGTCTCCTACGACGCCTCGTACGCGCAGCTTGAGTACCCGGGCGGCGATGTCCCGCAGGATACCGGCGTGTGCACGGATGTCGTTGTGCGCGCGATGCGTGAGATGGGCGTCGACCTGCAAGTCGAGGTCCACGAGGACATGGCGGCCGCGTTCGGCGAGTACCCGAAGACGTGGGGGCTCAGCGAGCCGGATCCCAACATCGATCACCGCCGGGTGCCCAACCTGCGGGTCTACTTCGAGCGTCGCGGGAAGTCCCTCCCGGTCACGAGCGTCGCCGCCGACTACCAGCCTGGCGACATCGTGACGTGGAAGATGCTCGGCGGCAGCCCGCACGTGGGGATCGTCTCGGAGAAGCAGGCTCCCTGGGAAAGCCGCTTCGCGATCGTCCACAACGCGGGGCGTGGCACGAGGGTTCAAGACGTGCTGTTCGCCTTCACGATCACCGGTCACTACCGCCCGTTCTAGCTGCCCCGGCAGGTAGTGTTTGACGCATTCCATGGTAGGGATACTGTAACGCAGGGCCATCCCGGTCGTGCTTGCCGACCGCGGCGGCTCGATCATCAACACGGCGTCGGTTGCGGGCGTTGGCGGCGGTGCCGCAGGTCTGGCGTACACCGTTTCCAAGTACGGCATCGTCGGCCTCACCAAGCAAACGGCTTTCCGCTACGCGCAGGAGGGCATCCGCTGCAACGCGATCGCTGCGGGTGCGGTCGAGACGAACATCGTGGCGAGCATCGACCCGAACAAGATGGACCCGGCCGGTAGCGCCAGGTGCAATACGTACTATGCCGCGATTCCCGGGCAGCTCAAGGCCACGGACATCGCCAACCTCGCACTCTTCCTCGCAAGCGACGAGGCGAAGATGATTAACGGCGATGCTAGAATCAGTCCGAGGGAACCACGTGCCACGCGTTTTTGGGGAGGAAGCCAGTGAGCGATCAGCAGACCACCTACGCACCCCCTGCGCCGCCGTCTGACGGACAACCGCCAACAACCACCACCTCGGCCCCGCAACCCGGAGGGACGCCCAAGAAGCGCACGGGACGCGGATGTCTCATCGGCTGCCTGATCGCACTTCTTGTGGTCGTACTCATCGGAGTCGGAGTTGTGCTCGGTGCGAGGAGCGCCGCGAAGCCCAAGGACCTCGGCGTCACCTATACGGAGAAGGACTACTGGAGCGCGATGGAGAAGGCCGGCGTCAAAGTCAGCGAGGTGCCCGACGGCGAGACGTGGACGGATACCGATGTCGTGTACTCCGGCAGCACGGAGATCGACGAGACCTTCACTGAATCCGAGGTATCCGCGCTCTTTGCCTACAGCCATGCGGGCGGCTGGCCCGTGAGTGACGCTCAAGTGCGCTTCACCGGTGGCGACGGCGTGGAACTATCAGCCGGCATCGAGTACGCGGGTACGGTCTACCCGGTCTACGCCAAGGCGAGTGCCGCCATGAGCGGCGCCACGGTCAGCGGTTCGCTGCAGAGCGCCGAGGTTCTTGGCGTTGCCGTGCCAAGCCAGTACTTCGGCGTTGGCGAGAGCTACGCGCTCGGGTTCATCAACGACCGGCTTGCTCGCGTGACGGGCCTCAACATCACAACAGCCGAGGTGACCGGCGAGGGTCTGCATCTCGTGGGCACGGTGCCGGAGCTGGCCGAACGGGTGCCGCGCTAGGGACCTTTGAGGTCGTTCGCGCGCTACCGATCCGAAAACTTCGCCGCGATGTGTGAGCCGTCGCACAGCGGCTTGTTCTTCGACTGACCACAACGGCAGAGTGTCACGCGGTTACGGACCTCGTACGGCGTGCCGTCGGCCGAGACGATCGGGATACCACCACGCACCCACAGTGCGCCACTAACACCGAGAAACGGGTCCTCGATGAGCCAGATCGACGGCTCGTACTCGGGTTCGTGAGGCTCGCCGGTCACGGGGTCGCAGGCAACGTAGCGACCCGAGGGGCAAAGCGCCGCTTCCTCCTCGGCAAGTGCGAGTACTCCGGGTTCGTCGCAGCGGTTGACGAGGTTCCACAGTCCTCCGGCGCGGTCACAGAAGCGTGCTTCGGCGCACAGATTGCGCGCATCGAGCAACTTGAGGCCGGGACCGTTCGCGCACGACGCCTGCTCGGCGTAGGGCGAGCGCTCGGCGGTCTCGGCGCCGACGAACTCCTCGGCGAAGTGCGAGCCGTCGCAGAGCGGCTTGTTGTCTGAGCGTCCGCAGCGGCAGAGCGTGTACTTCTCGCTGGTGGGTATGCGCTCGAGCTCGCGCCAGCCGACGGATTCGCCGGCATCGTTCACGACGATCTCGCCGCGGAACAGAGGCACGCCTCCGGACACGATGTACGGCCCGTTCTTGCTCACGACGATCTTCATATCCCGTGCGGACTCGAACACCGATTCACCTTCCGGAGATTGCTGTCACTACGTACGATACACCGGACGAGCATGTGCACGTACACAGCAGAAGGGCGACCCCGCGGGGCCGCCCTTCTCCGTTCATGCGTATTTCATAGCGGTCTACTAGTAGCCAAGCATCCACGAGAAGACCATGAGCGGAAGTACGCCGACTGCGGCTTCGCTGCCGAACACGAGGCTGAGGCCGGAGGGCGGCGGCGAGCCGGGGCATCGGTGTCGCTGCAACTGCCTTCCCGCGGCGGATAACCGGGGTTGATTGACAGAGTTAGTGCAAAACAATGACGGCGTTCGACGCTGCCAGACTTATTGCAAAGAATCCCTGCTAGATGGACGTTTTCTCCCAGGGGAAAGAGCGGTATTCGTCGGCTTTCAGCCTCCTTCGCCTGCCTC
>JBBQIR010000080.1:0-8751 GCA_038325105.1 Coriobacteriia bacterium | reverse complement strand
TGTCTTCACCGCCGGCCTGCTGCCTGCGGCGGTCAGCCACGCGATGAGCTTGTCAACGAGCTTCTGGATCTCCTTGAGCAGCGCGTTGCGGGGATCGTTCGCGTTCGTGATGCCTTCATCCTTGAGAATCCGGTCGAGCGCCGCTGCGTCGTGCGGCGGTGGCGTCCCGGTCGTGCCGAGCGCCGCCTCCTGCGAGGTGAGTTGCGTGAGGATGCTCTCGGCCGCCTGCTGACGGACATCGGCGTTCTTGGCGACTTCGAGGTCCCCGACGAGCGCCCGAAGTCCGCTGTTGTCGACGGTCACCGCACCGCTTGCCATGTCGACCTGCTCGGTCGCTGGCAGGAGTGTGCCGACCTTGTCCGCAAGGTCCTGCGCCGCGGTCGCATCTGCGATGCGCGGAAGCGCGGTCTCGACCGCACGCCGGGCTTCCGAGACGCGCGCTCGATAATCCGCCACGGTTGCTGCGAAGGCGAGCGACGGCACCATGAGCACCGCCACGAGGAGCGCGACTGGAAGAGAAAGACGCCTCATGCCGCGTCGCGGATTTCCCGAGCGCGAATGACGAGATCCATGCCTTCATTTCGGGCACGCAGGTCGAGGTAGAGCGCGAACGTTGCAAGCGGCGCGAACGGCGCGGGCAGCGCAAGCGCAAGACCAAGCGTGAGCCCCTCGAGCACCTTCCAGACAAGCGACACCGGCTGGTAGATCGCCTCGGGATTCTGAGCGGTCACGACGATCTGACGGATGATGACTGGCGACCCGAGCGCACCCTGGAAAGCGGCCATCAGGAACCACACGAGGACAAGGTAGCCGAAGACGCGCCAGAAGTTGCCTTTCACGAGCTCGAACGAACGCCGGAAAGAATCCGGGAGGCTCGCACGTTCCACAACGATGATGACGGCCGTCATGCTGAGATACACGTAGAGCACGAGACCGCCGAGTCCGAGAACGAAGAACGAGGCGAACATCGCGATGGATACCAGAGTGCTGACCATGAACTGCACGAGCAGGTACCAGCCGAAGCGCGAAAGCCCGCCCTTAAGGAGCGGCTTGGCTCCCGCGACGGGCTGGTGCAGCATCTCTGCAGCCGACGACAACACGCTGCTGTCCAGGTACGCCTTTCCGAACCACAGAATGAGCGACGCGACGTAGATGACCATGTAAGAGATGAGCATCGAGGCGATGAGCACGTCGGACGGACCGGTGCCCGACACCGTGCTCTCAAACAGCCCGCGATAGTAGAAGTCCTGTCCAAGTCCCATGAGTAGCGCCGCAGGCAGCACGGTGAACGAGGCGGCGACGAGCAGCGGCTTCGCATTCCCGCGAAAGAGCGCGAGCGCTTCGTCGAGCACGATCCCGACGTTCTTGGGCCGAACATCTCTCACTGGCTGCTCCCGCCCGGTGCCCGCAAGGTGACCTCGCCGGCTACGACCGGCACGATACCGCTCGCGTCGCGCACCAGTAGCCGACCGTCGTCATCAACGCCAACCGCCTCCCCTGCCGCCACCATGCGTCCGGTGCCGTCGTGCACCATCACCACCCGACCCGAGAGCATGTGGTGCGCCTCGTACTCGGCCCGGAGCGCGGCGAAGCCGCCGGCCTGGAACTCGCCGTACACGCCCGCGATACCGTCGAGCACGGCAACTGCAACATTGGAGGGCACCACGTCGGCGTGGTCCGTGACGAATGCAGCGTTCTCGAAACACGAGTCTCCGCGCGTGACATTGATGCCGCAGCCGACCACGATCCAGTTGATCTGGTCAGCCTCGGCGGACATCTCGAGGAGTACACCGGCAACCTTGCGGTCACCGATGAGCACATCGTTGGGCCACTTCACGCTGCATTCGACGCCGAGCGACTCGAGCCCGCGCACAACGCCAAGGGCACATGCAGGCGCGAGCGGGGCGATGTCGGAAGGACCGCACGAAGGCTTGAGCAGCGCCGAGAGATACACGCCACCCTCGGGAGAGACCCATGTCCGGCCGAGCCGGCCTTTGCCACCAGTCTGGCGCCCGCTTAGTACGACCGTGCCGCATGGCGCGCCTGCGCGTGCGAGTTCCTTGCAGTCGTCGTTCGTTGAACCCGTCTCGCGTGAGCCGCCAACGTGTTCCCATAGCGAGTCCGAAAGGAGCCGCTCGACCTCGACAGCGGCAAGGGCGACCGGAAGCGAGTGAAGGCGGTAGCCCTCCCCGCGAACTGCCGTGATGCCGTAACCGGCCTCGCGAAGCGCGGTCACGTGCTTTGCGATCGCCATGCGACTGATGCCGAGTTTCTCGCCGAGACGTTCGCCGGACACGCCGTCAGCGCCCGCAGCAACGAGTTCGGCGGCAATCTGTGCTCTACGGCTCTTCATGAGATGGCTCCGCAGTCGCGTCGTCAGGCACATCGTCCGCCTCGGCAGTGTCCGCCAGCACCCCCACTTTACGCCGAAGGTACTTGCTCCGTCCCCACAGGAGGAACGCCACCATCGCTACCAGCAGGATCATGCCGGCCCACGTGAGGTTTCGCGCGATTTTGAGCGCCTTGTCAAAATTCTCGGCGAAGACGATGCCGAGCACGAGCATGAGGATGGTGTAGACGGTGGCGCCGACAACCATCCAGGTCTCAAAGACCCAGATGCGCATCTTGGAGACACCGGCGATAACCGGCACGAAGTTCTTGAATACCGCGGCGAACCGTGAGATGACGAGCGTCTTGTTGCCATGTCGCTCGAAGTACTCTTCGGCGGCGAGAATGCGTTCCTCGTCGAAGAACCGACCGCCCCACCGCAGCAGTGCCGCGCGCCCGCCGCGTCGGCCGAAGGCATACGAGAGGTTCGCACCTATGAGCGCGCCTGCAACGGCGCACAGCACGACGATCGTGGGATCGAGGGAGCCCTTGACGGTCACGAATCCGGCCGCCATCACGATGGTCTCGCCCGGCGTGACCGAGCCGATGATGAACAGGTTCTCCGAGATAGCAAAGAGGAAAACGAGGAGGTAGCCATAGTCGTTCAAGGCGGCCAGGAACCAGTCGAGCGCGGGGACACCGGTTTGCGGGGTCACGATGGATCACCGTCTTGGACGGATTCAGCCGACGTGTTCCATGTCAGCCAGAGCTTGTAGGGCGGGAACAGGACGGCGAACGCTACAAGCGATACAAGAAGCATCGCGAGGAAGTCCATGGCACTGCGGGTCAGAAACGACAGAACGAAGCCGACGAACGAAGGAGCGATCGAGAGCGCCAGCAGCTTCCATGAGAGCGTGCGCGAGGCGGCAATCGTGTCGGGACCCGGGGTCAGACCGCGCTGGCGCAGGGTGCGCGCGACAAAGACACCGGCGACTGCGGCGGCCCAGAAGAGGTAGCGGAGGTTCTCGCCGCCGCCGGGGGCACCCCAGAACTGCTGGCGCACTGCAAGCTGCTCCGTGGCGATGAGCGCGAACAGGCCGACGGCGGCCAGAGTTGCGCGCCGGACCCAGGCGATGTAGGCGATTCTGATGGCTTCGGTGTCCGGAGTCACGGTGTCTCTCGTGTCAGAGCGGCATGCCGGGGGTAGGGTCGAAACTCATCTGGTGAGCGTACCACGAGCGCACTTGTGAGGGACGCGGGTACATGACCGCCCAGCCGAGCACCGCGAGCGCGGCGAACGGAACGTAGTACGCCCAGCTCATGCTTTGGAACCCAAGAACGAAGCCGAGCAGGAGCGCGATCTCCGGCATGGCCATGCCTACCGTTGCGGCCATCGACATCCGCTCCCAGACCGCCAGCTCACCTTCGAACACCTGGCCATAACGCGCGGTCAATGGGCCTGTAGCCGCGAGCGACTTCGCGCGCACGACCGGGGCGAGAACCGAGGTCACAACAGCCAGCACGGCAAACGCGGCCACCATCAGCGTCGAGGGCGGTGCTTCAACCTTGGTTGGCTCCAGGAGCATGAACCAGAGCACGAACGTCATGAGGAAGAAGATTCCAGGGAGTGCCGCACAGACAATGAATGTGATCTTGAACGGTTTCAGGTCGATTGGCTGGCCGAGATACTCCTGCATGTGGCTCCCCCGTGTCGTCGCTTGATGCGGCTATGTCGTGCGTTCATCCAACCCGAAATCCGCGGGCGGGGCAAGGGCGATCGCGCTTGACGACACGATGTCGACGCCGGTGGCGGCGAGCGCGCGCAGTCGCTCGAAGCGGACGCCGCCGGATGCCTCGATCTGACAGGTCGCGCCGGTTGCGCGAATTGCGGCGACCGCCGAGGCGAGCCCCACGTCGTTGAAGTTGTCGAGCATGACGATGTCGGCCCCGGCGCGAGCGGCTTCAAGCGCCTGCTCAAGCGTGTCGGCCTCGATCTCCACGCGCAGCCCGGGCGCGCTTGCACGCGCAGCCTCGACCGCGCCGGTCACACTGCCCGCGTGCACGAGGTGGTTGTCCTTCACCAGCACCATGTCCCACAGTCCCGCCCGGTGATTGTGAGCGCCGCCGACCGCGACCGCGTACTTGGAAAGCGCGCGCAGACCCGGAAAGGTCTTGCGCGTATCGAGCACACGGAGTCGCTCGCCTGCCTCGGCTTGCCAGCGATGTGCCTCGGAGGCGATGCCCGACAGGATCATGAGGAAGTCGAGCGCGGTCCGCTCGGCAGCGAGGACGATGCGGGCGGAACCCGCGACCTCCATGACCGGCGTACCGGCGGTCACGAAGGTGCCCTCGGCCACAAGCGGGAGCGCGTCGATGTCGTCGGGCGCGCCAACCGCTGAGGCGAGCATCTCGAAGACGCGTGCCACGACCGGGAGCCCGCACACGACCGCGTCCTGGCGGGCGGCGATAACTCCTGAGAAGCGTGCGTCGGCCGGCACGACAGCCGCCGAGGTCACGTCGCGCGCAAGCAGCGAGTGATCGCTTCCGGCGAGGCGACCGGCGGGAACACCGAGGTCCTCGGCAAGCGCGGTCGCGACGGTGTCATCGATCGGTGGCAGGTGTGGGATCGGCATCTTACTCACTCCAGTCCGACGGCGCCGGCTTCGGGCGCAGCACCCACGGGGATCTCGCGAGGGGCGGCGACACCGCGACGCCAGGCAAGGCGGAAGCGCCAGTGCTCGTCGTCGCGAAGCGGGAAGTCGGCACGGTAGTGCGTGCCGCGGCTCTCGCGGCGGTAGCGCGCGGCGCAGGCGATGAGGCCGGCCACGGTCGCCATGTTGCGCGACTCCATCGCCTCCACGTCGAGTGCGGGGCCACCGAGTGTGGCGGCGAGTCCCTCAAGCGATTCACAGGCCGCGGTAAGGCTCTCCTCGGCACGGGTCATGCCTACGGAGGTGCTCATGACGTTCTGGATCGTGGCGCGCGCGAGGTCGGTGCCGCAGGTCGCATCGCCGGGGACGTCCACGACGATGCGCTCCGGGCCGGGAGTCGGCGCCTCCTCGGCAAGGGAACGCACGATGCGCCGAGAGAAGACGAGACCCTCGAGGAGCGAGTTGCTCGCGAGGCGGTTCGCGCCATGGAGGCCGCTTGAGGTGACCTCACCTGAGGCGTAGAGGCCGGGCAGCGTGGTGCGGCCGTCGATGTCGACGAGCACGCCGCCGACCATGTAGTGCGCGGCGGGGGCAACGGGGATGAGGTCGCGCGACAGGTCAAAGCCGGCCTCGCCACACGTCTCCCAGATCGTCGGGAAGCGCTCGGCCAGGTGGGCGGCGCCAAGGTGGCGCGCATCGAGCCACACGTTCGGGCGACCGCAGCGCGCCATGACCTTCTCGATCTCGCGACTCACAACATCGCGCGGTGCGAGTTCCGCAAGCGGATGCACACCGAGCATGAAGCGCTGCTCGTTGCAGTCGAGCAGGTACGCGCCGTCGCCGCGGAGCGCCTCGGTGATGAGGAACTTGGGGCTGGAAGCGCTGTCGAAGGCGGTCGGATGGAACTGCACGAACTCCATGTCCGCCAGGTCCGCTCCCGCGCGCCACGCTGCGGCGACGCCGTCGCCGGTCGCGATGAGCGGGTTGGTGGTGACGCGGTAGACCTGGCCGCAGCCGCCGGTTGCAAGCACGGTCGCGCCCGCCCACACAGCGGTCGGTTCGCTCGCGCCCTGCTCGAGGACGAGCGCACCGGCCGAGCGGCCGTCGACCGTCAGCAGATCCACGAGGAACGCGTCTTCCACAAGCTCGATGCCCGGGCTTCGGCGGATCACGGCGGAGAGCGTGTCCTGCACCTCGGCGCCGGTCGCATCGCCAGAGTGGAGCACGCGCGGCAGCGAGTGCCCGCCCTCGCGCGCAAGCGCCACGCGCCCGTCAGCCATGCGATCGAACGAGACACCAAGCTGCTGGAGTTCCGCGAGCGCGTCGGCAGCCTCCCCGACGACCGCGCGCACGACCTCGGGCTCGCAAAGCCCCTGGCCCACGACAAGCGTGTCCGAGAGGTGCAGCTCGACCGAGTCCATCTCCCCGACCGCCCCGGCAATGCCGCCTTGCGCGTACCAGGTGTTGGTCTCGGAGACTTCACCTTTCGTGACGAGGAGGACGCGCGCGAAGCGCGATGCCTGAAGCGCGGCGACGAGCCCCGCGATGCCGCTGCCCACAACGAGCACGTCGCACTCGCGCTGCGGGAGCGCGTCGGTGTCGAACCCGAGAAGGTACCGGGGGCCGGCGGGCGCGCTCACCCGAGCGCCACCATCCGCTCGACCGAGGCGAGGGCGCCCGCGCGCACGTCATCGGGCACGGTGACTTCGCCGGTCATGTCGCGGATGCAGTCGCGCACCTTCGTGAGCGACGTGAGTTTCATGTTGGGGCAGAGCATCTTCGGCTCGACGCCATAGAAGCGCTTGCCGGGCGCGGCTTTGGAGAGCCCGTGGATGAGGCCGCCCTCGGTCACGACCACGAACTCGTCGGCGGGAGAGGTCACCACGTGGCGGAGCATGCCGCTCGTGGAGAGCACCGCGTCGGCAAGCGAGTTCACGTCGGGGCGGCACTCGGGATGCGTGAGCACCTCGGCCATGGGGTGGATGTCGACCATCTCGATGACCATCTTGGGCGTGACCGCGTCGTGGATCGGGCAGTAGCCGTCCCACGCGACGATCTCGACGTCGGGCAGCTGTGAAGCGACCCACGCCGCCAGGTTGCGGTCGGGCGCGAAGAGCACCTTCGGCACGCCAAGCGAGCGCACGACCTCGACCGCATTCGCCGACGTGCAGCAGATGTCGGTCTCGGCTTTGATCGCCGCCGAGGAGTTCACGTATGTCACGAGCGGCAGTCCGGAGTGCTCGGCCTTGAAGGCGCGCGCCTGCTCCGCGGTGATCATGTCGGCCATCGGGCAGCCTGCGCCGGGCTCCGGCAGCAGCACGGTGTGCTCCGGCGAGAGGATCTTCGCGGTCTCGGCCATGAAGTGCACGCCCGCGAACACGATGACCGACGCGTCGGTCTGCGCCGCCTCCCGCGAGAGGCCGAGCGAGTCGCCCACGAAGTCGGCGGCGTCCTGCACCTCGGCGCGCTGGTAGTTGTGCGCGAGCAGCACGGCGTCACGCTCGGCGACGAGTTCGCGCACCTCCTCGGCGAGCGCCGCGATGGCTGCGACCCGCGGGTCCTCAGCCGTCAGCATCGGGGGCTCCGAAGACGATGGCCATGTTGTCGATGAGCCGAGTGCCGCCCACGCGCGCCGCGATGATCGCGCGCGCCGGCTGCGCCGCGCCGCTCGCCTCGGCAAGCGTGACGGGGTCGACGAGCGCCGCGTAGTCGAGCGTGAGAAGCGGCTCGTCCGCCACGACCTCGCGCATCGCTTCTGCGAGCGTCGCACAGTCGGCCTCGCCGCCGAGCGCGAGCGTCTCGGCGGTTCGGAGCGCGCGGTAGAGCGCGGTCGCGGCGGCGCGCTCTTCAGGCGAGAGGTAGACGTTGCGGCTGGAAAGCGCGAGCCCGTCGTGCTCGCGCACGATGGGGACACCGACCACGCGCACGGCCAAGTCGAGGTCCCGCACCAGGCGCTTCACCATCACGAGCTGCTGGAAGTCTTTCTCGCCGAAGAAGCCGAGGTCGGGCTGGAACGTCGCGAAGAGTTTCGTGACCACGGTGCACACGCCGCTGAAATGACCGGGACGGATAGCGCCCTCCCACACGTCGGCGAGCGGGCCGGGCTCAACGGTCACCTGCGCGTCGGGCGCGTACATGGTCTCCACCGAGGGCGAAAAGACGAGGTCGGCGCCCTCGGCCGCCAGAAGCTCGATGTCGCGCGCTATGTCACGCGGGTAAGCGGCGAAGTCCTCGCTCGGGCCGAACTGCGTGGGGTTCACGAAGACGGAGACCACGACGTAGTCGGCCCGGCTGCACGCCGCCTGCACGAGCGACAGGTGCCCCTCGTGAAGCGCCCCCATCGTCGGTACGAGCGCGATGCGCTTGCCCTCGCGGCGCGCGGCGGCGACCGCCTGCCGCACCTCCTCCTTGGAGTACACCCGCTCCATCTACGCGTCCTCCCCCTCGGTTGGCGGCAGCGCCGTTTCGAGCTCCGCGAGGACCTCCTCGGCGATGTGGGTCAGGTTCTCCTCGGCGGGAAACGCACCCGAGCGCACATCCGCCGCATACGCGCCCAGGGCGTCCCGGATCGCGGCACCCGCATCCACGTACTGCCGGGCATGCCGCGGCGTGAACGTTCCCAGACCGAGCAGGTCGTGAAAGACCTGCACCTGCCCGTCGCAGAAGCCCCCAGCACCGATTCCAATGGTGGGGATGTCGAGCTCTTCGGTGATGATCGCGGCGAGCTCTGCGGGGACGAGTTCGAGCACGACGGCAAACGCGCCGGCTTCCT
>JBBQIR010000079.1:0-8939 GCA_038325105.1 Coriobacteriia bacterium | reverse complement strand
GACGATGTCGGCGCGCCCGCCGTCGGCGAGGTAGAGCGTGTCGCCGTCGGCAAGATCACCGGCCGCCACCCATCCGCGCCCGGCCACTCGGAAGGGGTGGTTGGGGGTGGCTGTGATGGTGTCTGTGGCGACGCGGACGTGAACGAGCTCGGTGACCTGGTGCACCATCGTGCGGAGAACGGGCTTGAGGGCCTGGGCGCCGGTGTGTTCGTCGCGCGAGAGGACGAGGGTGCCGGGGCGGATGGATTCAATCTATTCTGCCGAGTCACCCAAGAGCCGTTCGAGTCGTTCCTGCACATAAACCGCGCCCGCGACACCGTCATCAGGCAACCCAACGACGGCGCCAGGATCCACTCGCTCCGACGTCAACCAAGTGCTGGGGTCTTCATCCGAGTATTCCACTCGGATTGACCGCCCGGTCAGCTCCTCGATGCGTCGAAATGCCGGCATCGGCCATTCCGACCGATTCCACGCAGGCGTGCGGCCCAGGACGGGCCATTCCCCTCCGAGAACCCCGAGATGTCCAAACCTCTGAACCCACACGGCCTCATCGCGGCCTAGCTGGCGGATGTCATCCACTGTCGGCATTGAGTCACGCTTCGGTCCAAAGAAATAGCCGAGAAGGACGCCTGCCACATTGGCCCTCGCGATTAGCCCCAGCGCATATCCTCCGCGCGCAAGTGGGACTGCGAACCAGTCCCCTTCGGAATAGCTCACCGCTTCAGTCATCGACACACCCCTAGCGGAGGTAGTTGTTCGCTGCATTCATGTACGTCTCGTAGTTTGGATTCGACAAGTTGATGCCGCGAATCATGTTGTAGCCGCCATTCGCCGCCTGCGCCCCAGGATACTGATCGTAGAGCATCTGCTCAAGCCCTCTCTGCTGAGCGTAAACGTTCGTCTCGAAGACAGGTCGGAACTTGAACTGGCCGAGCACAGGATCATTTGCGAGCTGAATCGCGCGCTGTGCAAGGTCGACGGTGCGGCCCGTTCGCACAACCGTACCGGCCTCGTTCTCGAGCGCGTACACCCCGCCCTGCCGTCCTCCGCAATTGTGCACCCATACGCCCGCTCCCGCCACGAAGTAGGTGTGGAAGTCGGCGACCTCGACGTTGTAGACGTCGACGGGGGTGGCAAGCTTCTCGCGCGTGACGCTGACGATGTCGGCGCGCCCGCCGTCGGCGAGGTAGAGCGTGTCGCCGGCGGCAAGGTCGCCAGCAGCCACCCATCCGCGCCCGGCCACTCGGAAGGGGTGGTTGGGGGTGGAGGTGATGGTGTCGGTGGCGGCGCGGACGTGGATGAGCTCGGTGACCTGGTGCACCATCGTGCGGAGAACGGGCTTGAGGGATTGGGCGCCGGTGCGCTCGTCGCGAGAGAGGATGGTGTCGCCTTCGCGAAGCCGCTCGATGGGGACTAGTCCAGCCGCTGCCATGACGAAAGTACCGGCAGGGAAGCACGCCGCTTCCTCAAGAGCCTTCTTGCCAGCCGGAAGTATGCCCGCAAGAACAACATCACCGACGACGAAACTCGCAGCTGCCGCTCCGATGAAGAGCGTGGCCCCAGCAATCATATTGCGTTCCGTTGATGACAACTCTGGCGTGTAGCCAGGCGACTGGTGGAGTGCACCGGTTTGCGAAGCCCAAGCAGCGGACTCACCGGTGTCGTTGACCCTGACCGGGTCCGCCGACGCAACCTTTGTCGACCTGAGAGCGCTCTTGCTCTTGGCTCTCCTTGAGCGCCTGTGCTTAACGGCCTTCGCGAACCGCTTGCTCGCGCGGTGGTAGTAGTGGCTCACCCTAGCCTTCTTGGCGCTCGCCCACCGTCGAACTTTGCGCACCTTGGCCTTGACGGATCGCGACACGCTCTTGAACGCCACACGAGCGACTGTCTTCACACGCGACACCGCACGGTTCACACTCGCCCTAGCTCGCGAGAACGTGCGCCGCACTGCCTTGAACACGCCTCCGAAGGAGAATCCCCACATGCCCGTCGGGTCGACCAAGCCGATTGGGTCTCCGCCGCAGTACTGGTACGTGCTCTCCTCGCCGTCGGCTTCAGCGGGGTCGCGTGAGATGAACTGCTTGGTGGTTGGGTCGTAGTAGCGCGCCTGCAGGTAATACGAACCACTCCACGTGTCGAACTGGTAGCCCGCATACCGGAGTGAGTTCGCGGCAGCGATCTCGGTTGCGAGTGGCGCCGAGACTCCAGCCACAGCCGTGGTCACGGTCGAGTCCATCTCACCGAACGGCCCATACGAGTACTTCGCGAACACATCGCCTGCGCCGTTGGCGAGCCCGACGATGTCGCCGTGATCCGTGCTCATCACTCTGAACACAGTCGAGGTGCTGACACCGGAGCGCGTCGACTCATAGCTCGCCGCGTACACCCGTTCGTTCTCATCGAACAGGTACGTCAGTCTCGCCTCAGCACCGGCACTGCTCGCGCGAACCCAACACAGCGACGTGCCCTCCCAGCCGTACGTGTACGCCGTGCTCGTGGTGGTCGTACTCCACGGAGAAGGTGCGACGACCGTGGCTGCGATGCGCTGGCCTTCCCCGTCATAAGTATATGCCGCGGACGTGAGCGTGGTGCCCGCCGAACTCTTGGTGGCCCACGCCGACAACACGTCGTCGCCGACCCACGAGTACTGGACCGATCCGCCCGCGCTCGCTTCACGGCTGCGCCGGCCTGCCGCATCAAAGGTATAGGTGGTAGTGACACTCGCACGTTTGGTGCTTAGCAGCCGTCCCGCTGTGTACGCGAGATCGGTGACCGTGGCACCGTCGGTGACCTTCTCGAGGTCACCCGAACCGCTGGCGTTCCACTTGTAGTAGATGTTCTTCGCGCCTGTGCCGGTGACTGTCACGGTGGTCAGACGACCCGCGTTCGAGTAGCCGAAGCCGCGTGTAGTCGTTGAAATCTGAGATGCGGTGCCGAATGGAAGCGACACCACGTCCTTGGTCTTGGACGCGGTACCCGTGGTGTTGTACGTCGCGTAGACCCCGCCAGACTTCCAGGGGCCTCCGGTGATCGACGTCAGCTTGTCACCGATGTCGAACTGGTACGTCGAAGTGAGCGCTACCCCCGAGACGCCTACAGACACTGATTTCGGGAGATTCCGTACCTCGTCCCAGCTCACGGCTCGACTCGCGGTCACCGACGAACCGCTGAGGGTGAACGTCGCCTCCTGGCTTGTCTCACGACCGGACGCGTCAGACATCGTGCGCAGATTCACTGCCTCGTAGGCGGCGGTGTCAGTGCTCTTCTTCTTCGCCCCGATCGCGTAGTCGTAGGAGTGGGCGATTCCGCTCTTCTGATCGGCGACGGTCAACTCCCGGCCGAACTCGTCGTAGGTCGTCTTGACCCACCGGGAGACGAGGGGATTTTGCGGATCGGCCGGGTTGGCCCTTGTGTGCTTCTCCTCAGTCGTGCGCCCGAACGCGTCGTAGGCGTAGGCAACGTTCACGGTCGAGGTGCCTTCGATCGTGTCACACGACTTCAGACGCTTCTTGCTGTCATAGTTGTTCGTGGTGTTCTCGGTGACGGTACCCGACGCATCCAGCGTGGTGGCGCGTGTCACGTTTCCGAGCACGTCGTAGGCCGTCTGCTTGACGATGCCCTCTGAGTCTTTGGACGAGAGCTCCCAGCCCAGTTCGTTGTAGGCCATCGTAGTCGCCGTTGATTCGACGGTCCCGCTGGTCGTGGCCGCTCGGGTCATGCGCCCCGCGAGGTCGTAGTACGTACGGGTGTGCATGCCTTCCGTAGAGACCGTCTCGATCGGACGTCCGCCGATGTCGTAATTGGTGGTCTCCGAGACGTTGCTACTCGTCTCGCTGATCGTGTACCTCTCGGTGAGGTTGCCACCTTGGTCATACTTGTAGCCCACCCACGATCCATCGGGTTCGGTCACCTTCGTAACGAGACCGTTGGGCGAATAGTTCGTGATCGCGGACACACTCTTGCCCGGTTCGTACTCCGCCGTCGTCCGGCCGTCGAGGTCATAGACCGCGCGGGCTGCAGCGGTCTCAGACGTCACCGCAGCTCCCGGTGCCCAGACTGCGACCACATCACCACGCTGGTCATACCACGTGGTCGTCGTGCCTTCGATGCTGTCGATCGTGCGTTCTTCTTGACCGGCGGGATCGAAACGGTGAGTCACACTGATGTTGACCACACCTTGCGACGTGAGAGCGGACTCGGCAACGGCTCTCCCGAGCGCGTCATACTCCGTCGACCCACTCTCGGCGACGAGCTTGCCATGCTCAGCAGTAGTCGTCTCGAGATGCGATGCCGTAACCCGGCCAAGCAGGTCGTACGTCGTGATGGTCTTCACGCCCTCGACGTCAGAGGACTCCTCGAGTCGTCCTGAGATGCCATAGACCGGGTCAACGAGTTGCTGGATGCCCGCCGCATCCCACTCGCCGGTGACGTTGCCGAACTCGTCATAGGTCCGGCGTGTCACGATCGCGTCGACCGTCTCCGTACTAGACAACGAGATGGTCCCCGTCGTCCAGTCAGAATAGGTGGGCGCGAAGGGCTCCCTAACCATCGTCCCGGCGCTCGCGGTCGACTTTGTCGGCTGTCCGCTCAGAGAGCCGTATTCGTAGGCTGTCTGAGCCCATTTGGATTGGGTGCCTTGCTCAGAGATCAGCGCTCGCTCGATTTCGACCGCTCCGCTACCGCTATATGACCTGAGCGCACGTTCGAATTCGGTGGCGTTGAGTTGGCGTGCGAACTCGGTCAGATTCCCCTGCTCATCAAACGTGTTGTAGGTGGTGCACCCGCGCTCGTCGACGAGGCGCACCGGCTGCGAGTACTCGTCGTAGAAACGAGAGGTCATGTGACCCTCTTCGTCCCACTCGAACACGACGTTGCCGCTCGTGTCGATCGTGCGGTGGACGAGTGCACCTGCCGGGCTGGTCTCAGCGATGGCCTTGTTGCCCGCGCCGTAGACATACGTCCACCAACGCTTCGTACCTCCGGACACGACTGGATCGCTCTTGCTCTTCAACGTGCCGGTGCTGTTCCATTCGTACGTCTGCTCGACGGTTTCAGTAGTGCCCGAGACGTTCGCGCTGCTCTTCACCGTCGCTGTAGAGCCCGAGTAGTCGATGAGGGTGTCCGACACCGGGTCTTGGGTCGTCTGGGGATACCCGACAGCGGAGATCTTGCCTGAGTCGTAGCCGATCTGCCACGAAGCGGGCTCGACGTCCTGTGCCGCTACGGTGATGGTCGAGAGCGCGTCCTGGTAGTAAGCGTAGGACGTCGAGTACGACTCGTCGGGGTCGTCAGGAAGGTAAGTCACAACCCCAAACGCCGCGTCGTAAATGACGGTCCTCTTTCCTTGCGCCGTCTGATACGAGACAGATGCGAGCTTGGCCTCATTGAGCACGCCGCCATACGAAAGCTCGATCGACTGCCCGTTTGCCGCCTGAATGGTCGCCAGCTTGTCGCCGCTCCAGACGTAGTCGACCTTACTTCCGTTGCGGTCTGTCTCCGACAGGAGCCGGCCGCCCAGGTCGAAATTCAGCGTGGATCGATCCAGGAACGTGAGGTAGTAGTTCGCGGTGTCGCTCGTCAGCGTTGCAGGATAGCCGTTGGGAGCGTAGTAGACCGAGTCGGTCGCAACGAAGCTGTGTCGCTCCCCGACCTCATCGACGTAGATCGCTGTCTGGCTGGCAGGATCGGCCTCGATGGTCTGCTCGAAGTTGAATCGCCAGCCGCGAGCAAAGAGTCCAGCCGTCGTCACATCGGACTGGTAGTGACGGCTCACGGACGCAGCCGGTCCCCAAGACGATACTCCGAGGTCCGAAGCATCAAGGGTCAGCAGACCTTGATCGAGCACCGCACCGATAGCGTTACCCTGCGCCGATCCGACGCTCACGCCCACGTGACGAGGATCGTCGTTCTTACCGTCTGTACGCGATGGCAACTGGACCGGCAGCGCGGTACTCATCGGCGAATCACCACCGGAGTTAAACGCGGTGACGGCGAACTCGTAGTCGGCTCGCCCGTCGCGAACGGTGCCGGCGGTCTTGGCATAGAGGCCACTCGGGTTGTCTCGCAGCTCAACACCAGCGGCCGTGGTGCGCCAGATCCTGCCCGTTGTGGTGCTCCCGATCCAGATACTGTCGTTTGCCGCATCCCATGCGCCTGAGCCGGGATTAGCAAGGCCGAGCGACCATCGGCCCACAAGCGACCAGTCACTCGTGCGTACGCGCGTCACTCGCGCTGTGGTCGCCGTGCTCGATTCGACGAACGTCAGGAAGCCGGGTTGAGCAATGACAGACGCTGTCTTGTAGGAGGGAATCGCGACCTCTTCGTCAGAGACCAGCAGCATCTCGGGTTGTGTGCCGTTCCGCTCGTACTTGCGGACCCGCCAACCGTTGAATCCGCCACCCAGCGTCTCAGAGACCGAGTAGATGTTTGCGCCGTCGGATGCCACGAGCACGTCATTCGAGTTAAGCGCGGCATCAGTTCCGGTTGATGCGCCAAGAAGTGACGCGTTGAACTTCAGTTCGGTGGAGGTGGTGACCCCTGAGGATGCATTGACCCACACGCCCTGCAGCACGTCGGTGTTCGTCGTGGCGGTCGAACCCGAATAGAGGTGCCCATCGAGGTAGAACGCGCTCTTGGCCGCCTTGAGGTTTGCCGCGCCCACAGTCCCGCTCGCGACGCCGGCCTGCGTCGACTTGAGTCCGCTCCCCACGCGCGCCCAGGCCGTCGCCTCAACGGAGCCACGCGTGTAGAGGTAGACGCCGTCTGACACGACGATCGGGGCGGCGCTCTTCACGCCTGCTGCGGGAGAGGCGATGCAGCTTGCCAGGCTCGGCGAGGTCCCTCGGAACCCGTCAACGGTTGAGGACGCCGGCAAGCCGGCAATGGCGGTGTCGATCGGGAACAGGCCAGCGCCTTCACTCTTCCAATGAGTGGTGGCACTGCTGTCCGTCGAGCCGACCTGACGCCACGCATTTCCGTCGTGTGCCCAGATTCTGTAGCCTGCGGCCTGCTCCACCGCTGGCCATTCGAGGTCGACAGTTCCGCGGCCCTTGCGCTTATCGTCGTTGGGAGAGAGCGCGGGGTTTCCGTAACTCTCTGCAAACCATTCGAGGCCCTGTGCGCTGATAGTCGCGTCGTCGGGAACCGGTGCCGGCACTACGTTGAACTCGCTTGATCCCGACTGCCACGGCGATGTGTAGTTGCTGCCATCGTGTGAGAGCGTAATTTTCGTGTCGAGCGAATTCGCCTGAACGTCTCCCCATGCGTCCTTGACTCGGAATGCGAAAGTGACCGTCGTCGTGGCGCCATTCGAACCGCTGACGGTGGTCGCCTGACTTGCCGAGAGTATCGGTTCGGTATAGGCGGTATCGGTGGTCACAGAGGCTACGTATCCCCCACCGATGCATGCCTCGGTTGTGAGCGTCGAGTCAGAGGGTCTGGTCGCATACCACCGAAGTTCACCGCGGGCGCGTGAACCGGCTTCTGCACCGTTGACTCGCACCGAAAGCTGTTGCAGATCCGCCAACTCAGCTGTCCCGACGGTAGCTGTTAGCGTGACGACATCGGACCCCGAGAGGTCATAGACGGACTTCTGCGCGGCGGCACTGTGGCTCGGCACCGCATAGTCGATCTCCCACACGGGCTTGGATCCGGTGTTGTCTGCCGAGTTGAAACCGACATGGGTACCCGCCGTGCCCTGCAGCTTGACCGTGCACTTGTTTTGGGGAAGCGCAAGTTGCTGCCAGTGGGCCACCATGTTGCTCACATCGAATACCTTTGTGCCACTCGACGAGCAGTCGACGTATGGGGTAGACATGCCGCCTACAGTCGACCCTGCGCCGAGCTGGTAGGTATCCCATGTCATGGAAGGCAGACTCAGCGCGGTTGAGGTGGTGCACATGTTGCCGATGACGTTGCCGCCCTTGGCAATGTACTGCGAGGTAAGCGGCAGCTTGAGTCGCGAGGCCACAACGTATTGACCCAAGGCCTTCTTGCTCGCCATGCCGGTGATGAGGGCCCCGTGTGGCTGGCAGTAGACGTACTCAGTCCAGTCGGCTGCGGGATCATGGGCATCGACCCACAGGAGGTTATGACTGATGTAGTTCGTCGGTTGGTACGCCGAGGAGATGTAAGTATCATTGCCGCCGGTCTGGGTCTGGGCGCTGGTAGTGATCGTGGGGTCGATGCGTACGGGGTACACGCGCTCTGGTGAGCCCAACCAGGTCGAATCGGCGACAACGTCAAGGTGATATACCGGCCCGGCCCCAGACAGCTCGTAGTGGACCACGTCTGAGTAGTCGCCGCCAATGGTCGATCCGCTCGAGTCGGTCATGAACGGTGCTGGGATCGTGAGAGCCGGTTCGCCTGTCTCATTCGAAAGAAACGTGATAGTCCGGTCGAATTCGACCCTGGGCACAAGCCCCTGGACCTGCAGCCGGAAGCCGAACACGTTCTGATTGCTCGGGGTGTCGAGGACGATCGTCTCCTTGACCCCGTCGGGTCGCGACTCGTACTCGAGACGGGCGTTGGCGAAAGCCTTGGGATACGCGCGCTCGGTGGCAGAAACCGGGCAGGCCGGGGAGTCGAGGTCTCCGATTGCGGCGGCCCCCGCACGACGTCCGAACTCCGGCTGGATCGACAGTTTGGCTCCAGTGACCTCGATACTCACGAGGTCATCGGACAGGCCCTCAGGTAGTTCCAACCGAAACGAGTTCGCCTTGTTGACCGACACTGGCTTGCCCTCGGCGCTCGTCTCTCGCAGCGTCGTGTCGATCGGCTTGAGCGACTTCGTCGCGGGATCCCGGTAGTAGATCGGGTCCGCGAAGTACTGGGCGCGGATGGTCCCATCAGAGAGCAGGAGCTCTTTGCTCGACTCGGTACGCTTCTCGGTGAGCTCGCGGACGATCGTCGGCGAAGTCGGCTGGGATGCGGGAGTCGAG
>JBBQIR010000078.1:0-9161 GCA_038325105.1 Coriobacteriia bacterium | reverse complement strand
CGTGCATGATGTGCGGCCTGTGCGTAGAGTCGTGCCCGTTCGACGCCATTCTCATGAGCCACGACTACGAGCTCGCGCTCACCAATCCGGCGGATCTCTCATACGACCTGCTCACCGACGTCGACGCCGCGACCGGCGCACGCCACAAGGCAGAGAAGGCCAAAGCCGAGCCGGTGCCCGACGGCGCTACTGCAGGGCGGGTGAGCGCCGATGACTGAGACCGTCAACGGTGTCGTCTTTCTCGTGATGTCGTTTGCCACCATCGGCGGCGCGGTCATGATGCTGTCGACCCGCAACGTCGTACACGCCGCGTTCTGGCTGCTCGAGGTCATGCTTGCGACCGCCGGTCTCTACTTGCTGATGTCCGCCGAGTTCCTCGCGCTCGTACAGGTGCTTGTGTACGCGGGCTCCGTGACAGTCCTCATGATCTTCACGGTCATGCTCACGCTTCGCCGCCGCGACGATGCGGTGCGCCCGTTCGAGCCGGGTTGGGGCGGCGCGATCATGGCCGCGCTCTTCGGGGGCTCGGTCACCTTTGCCATCGCGCAGTTCGCGTCGAAACTGCCCGCAGGAATCTTCCCTGAGGCGGCACCCGATGTCGCCGCGTTCGGCGAGAAGCTGTTCACAGCGTGGATGGTTCCGTTCGAGATCGCCTCGCTCGTGTTGCTCGTGGCGCTCGTCGGCGCCGTGTGGTGGTCGGGAGGTGATGGCCAGTGAACCTCCTCCAACCGGTTGGCGTAGTCTCATTCATGGCGCTCTCGGCCGTGCTCTTTTCGCTCGGCCTCTACGGGGCGATGTCCCGCAAGAGCACCGTTATGGTGCTCATGTCGCTCGAACTCATGGCGAACGCAGTCAACATCAACCTCGTCGCGCTCTCACGCTTCACAGCGCCTGTCGAGATGACCGGGCAGTTCTTCGCAGTCTTCTCGATGGTCGTCTCGGCGGCCGAGATCGGACTCGGACTCGCGCTCGTACTCGCGCTCTACCGTCAGCGCCAGACAATCGAACTCGACGCGATGCAAGAGTTGGAGGGGTAGCAGGTGGGCTACATCATCGCCATACCGTTGCTGCCCGCGATCGCGTTCGCGATTATGGCGCCGTTGTCGAACAAGGCCCGCAACAGGGCGGTTCCCGTCTCGGTTGCGGCCGTCGTTATCGCGCTCGGCCTCTCGGTTGCGGCGTTTCTCGCAGTGTGGCCCGGCGGGCACGGGGAAGCGCTCTATCACTCCTCGGCCACGTTCGCAACGATCGGAACCGTGAAGCTTGCTGCCGGCATCCTGCTCGATCCCATCTCGGCGACGATGGTCGTTGTAGTCACGCTCGTGGGCGCCGCCGTGCAGATCTACTCCATCGGCTATATGCATCGCGACCGGCGCATCGGCTGGTACTATGCCGCGCTGTCGCTCTTCACGGCAGCGATGCTCCTGCTCGTGCTTTCGGACAACTTCCTGCAGCTCTACATGGCCTGGGAGGTCATGGGGCTGTGTTCGTACCTGCTCATCGGCTTCTGGCACGAGCAAGAGGGTCCGAGGAAAGCATCGATCAAGGCATTTCTCACCACACGTGTGGGTGACGTGGGCTTCGCGCTCGGGCTTGCGGTCATGTACGTCACCGCCGGGAGCTTCGACTTCTCGGTCGTGCTGCACGACTTCGCGTGGGCACCCGGTGCGGCCACGGCGGTCGCGCTGCTGCTGCTATTCGGCGCGATGGGCAAGTCGGCCCAGGTGCCGCTCCACGTGTGGCTTCCCGACGCGATGGCCGGTCCCACGCCCGCCTCGGCGCTCATCCACGCGGCGACGATGGTTGCCGCTGGCGTCTTCCTTGTCGCCCGCGCGCTCCCGATCTTCGAGGCGAGCGGCGTCGCGCTCACCGTCACCATGCTCGTCGGCGTCACAACGGCACTTGTCGGCGGCCTACTTGCAAGCGTCCAGCACGACATCAAGAAGGTGCTCGCGTACTCCACGATCAGTCAACTCGGCTACATGTTCATCGCGCTTGGCGCGGGCGGGCTTGTCGCCGGCTTCTATCACCTGGTGACGCACGCGTTCTTCAAGTCGCTGCTGTTCCTCGGAGCCGGCGTCATCATCCACGCCGCACACACGCAGGACATGCGCGAGATGGGCGGACTCGCGAAGAAGATGCCGGTCACCACCGTGACGTTCACCATCGGCTCGCTCGCGCTGGCGGGCATCTTCCCGTTCTCGGGATTCTGGAGTAAGGACGAGATCCTCACCGTGCTCTGGCATGGCGAGCACTACATCGTGTTCGCGCTTGCGCTTGCGACCGCCTTCGTGACGGCCTTCTACGTCGCACGTATGTGGTTCCGGGTCTTCACCGGCCCCGAGCAGACGAGCGGCCTCAAGGAAGCGCACCTCGAGATGCTCGTGCCGATGGGCGTACTTGCCGCCGTCACGACCGTCATCGGCTTCGGCTCGCCGTACTTCGCCGAGTTCCTCGGGCACGACGGTGAGTGGCCAGCGGCGGCGATCGCGCTCACGTCCACGGCAGTGGCCGGTCTCGGTCTCGCACTCGGCTGGTGGGCGTACGGTCGCCGGAGCCAGGTGCTCAACACACGCCCGCTCAAGATCCGCGCCGGCTGGGTCTACAGCGCGCTTTCGCAGAAGCTCTACTTCGACCTCACCTACGACTACTTCATCGTCGGCGGATACACCCGACTTGCCGAGGCACTGTCCGGTTTCGATCGGACGGTCGTTGACGGTATCGTGAATGGCTCGGCCGCAATATGGCGCACGGCGTCCGCGGTGGGCGAGAGCATCGACCGCGTCGTCATCGATGGCTTCGTGAACGGCACTGCCACGCTCGTGCGGGCGCTCGGCGCTCGGGTACGTCGCATCCAGACCGGCCGCGTCCAGTCCTATCAGGGGCTGATGCTTGCCGCGCTCGTCCTCCTCATGTTGTGGTTCGTCGTGAAAGGGGCCTGACGCCCATGCTGCTCTCTGCCATCGTGTTCCTCCCGCTTGCAGGCGCACTCGTCTCGGCGCTCCTGCCGAAGGAGCGTGCCGGCGCGGCCCGGTGGATCGCCGCGGCCGTGACCGCCGTCGACCTCGCGCTGGTCGCGTGGCTGCTCCTCGGCTTCGATGTGGCCGGCGGGATGCAGTTCATTGAGAACCGCGAGTGGATCACTCAGGCCGGTATCCAGTATCACCTCGGGGTCGACGGCATCTCGCTTTCGATGCTGCTCCTCTCCGCGCTCCTGTCGCTCATCGCGGTCATCGCGTCTTGGAAACAGGAGACCAAGCTGGGCGCGTATTTCGCGATGCTCATGCTGCTCGAGGTCGGGATGAACGGCGTCTTCCTCGCGCTCGACTTCGTGCTCTTCTACGTCTTCTGGGAGCTTGTGCTTGTTCCGATGTACTTCCTCATCGGCACGTGGGGCGGGCCGAGACGGGAGTACGCATCGATCAAGTTTTTCCTCTACACGCTGTTCGGGTCCGTCTTCATGCTCGTGGGCATCATCGCCCTCTACCTGCAGGGCGGGACATTCGACATTACCGCGCTCACCGGCATGGGCTTCCCCGCGACGTTCCAGTGGTGGGTGTTCGCCGCGTTCTTCCTCGGCTTCGCCGTGAAGGTGCCGGTGTTCCCCCTGCACACGTGGCTGCCCGATGCGCACGTCGAGGCGCCGACGGCGGCCTCGGTGCTGCTTGCGGGCATCATGCTCAAGATGGGCACCTATGGCTTCATCCGCATCGCGCTTCCGATCCTGCCGAACGCGGCCGAGCAGTGGTCCGGCTTCATCGCTGCGCTTGCCGTGATCTCGATCGTGTACGGCGCCGCGCTCGCGTTCGCCCAGACCGACCTTAAGAAGCTTGTGGCGTACTCGTCGGTCTCGCACATGGGATTCGTCATGCTCGGCATCGCGTCCCTCACGCCGGAGGGCATCAACGGCGCGATCGCTGTCATGTTCTCGCACGGTGTCGTCACGGGCATGCTCTTCTTGCTCGTTGGCATGGTGTACGAGCGCACCCATACCCGCGTGATTGAAGACGTCTCTGGCCTCTCGGTGCAGGTGCCGGTCGCGGCCGGGCTGCTCGCGTTCGCGTCGTTCGCGTCGCTCGGCTTGCCGGGTCTCTCCGGGTTCGTCGGCGAGTTCCTGAGCCTCCTCGGTGCCTGGAAGTCCGCGATTCCGGCGGCGTGGGTCGTCGTAGCGGCAGTGGGCGTTTTGCTCGCAGCCGCGTACACGCTGCGTATGGTGCAGCGCGTCGTCCTCGGTACGCCGTCCAAGGCGGTCGAGGGCATCTCGGACCTGAGCGTCCGCGAAGTCGTGCTCCTCGTGCCGCTCGTGGCGCTCACGCTTGGCGTGGGCATCTACTGGGACTCGCTCCTGCGTTACGTCGACCCCGCGGTGCGTGCGACGCTCGCGTTGATGGGCGGCTCATAGCATGACGGGCCTCGATCTCCTCATCCCCGAGTACCTGCTCCTTGCCGGTGCGATCGCGGCGCTCTTTGTGGAGCGCCTGTCGCCCCGCGCGAGCGCGGGCGCGTTCCTCGGGGCAGCCGTCGCGCTTGCGGCCACGGTCGCAGCGGTCATCATCGGTAGCGGCGGCGAGGTGTCGGGCGGCATGCTGACGCTCGACGCGGTGGCGGTCACGGTGCGCGTCGCGATCCTGGCGCTGACGGCGATCTACCTGCTCTGGATGGCCGGTCGCGGCATGGGACCTGAGCGCTCGCAGGAGGCCGTGTCGCTTGCACTGTTTGCAGCGCTCGGCGGCATGCTCGTGGCGGCATCTCGCGACCTTATCGTGCTCTTCATCTCGCTTGAACTCGCGACGATGCCCGCGTACGTCCTCATGGGGTACCGACGTGCCGACGAGCGCAACCTCGAAGGAGCGCTCAAGTACTTCCTGCTTTCGATGACCACGAGCCTCATCATGCTTTACGGCCTCTCGTTCCTCTTCGGGATCGCCGGCTCCACCTCGTTCGCGGTGATTGCCGCCGCGCCTGCCGCCGGACTTCTCGGCACGTTCGCGGCGGTCTTCGTGTTCATCGGACTGTTCGCGAAGATGTCCGCCGCGCCGTTCCACTACTGGGCGCCGGATGCGTACGCAGGTGCGCCCGCTGCATCGGTCGCCTTCGTGTCGACCGTGCCGAAGCTCGCCGGTGCTGCTGTCATGGTGAGCCTTGCAACGATGCTTGTGCCGCACGCCTCCACGGTGCCGACGGTGATTGCCATCGTGGCGGTCGTATCGATGCTGCTTGGCAACCTCGCCGCGTTCCCGCAGACCGATGTCCGACGCCTCATGGCCTACTCGGGCGTCGCACACACCGGCTACATGCTGCTCGCACTCTCCTCGGCCACACCTGCCGGCTACGGCGCCGCCGTCTTCTACACGATCGCATACGCGATTCCCTCAATGGCGATCATGCTCATAGCAGCCGAGGAGGGCACCGAGATAGACGACTTCGCGGGGCTTGTC
Organism: Coriobacteriia bacterium; assembly: GCA_038325105.1. Taxonomy (GTDB): domain Bacteria; phylum Actinomycetota; class Coriobacteriia; order Anaerosomatales; family Anaerosomataceae; genus WSXY01. The sequence continues at coordinate 3,723 of JBBQIR010000078.1, read as the reverse complement.
GCCAGGCGCCCGGCGCTGGCGTGGGGGAGCGTCGTGTTGTTGCTGTCGCTCGTTGGCGTCCCGCCGATGGTCGGCATGCTCGGGAAACTCGTCGCGTTCACCGCGGCCGTCGACGCAGGCCGCCTCGCGCTCGTTGTCGTTGCGGTCGTCATGAGTGTGGTCTCGGCGGGCTACTACTTCCGCATCCTGCGACCCGTCTTCTTCGGAACCCGTCCGGATGTGCCGGTTCTCGCGCGCTCTCGAAGCGCAGCCATCGCGATTGCCCTGCTCGTGTTCGCAACGCTTGCGCTCGGTATCGGCGCGTCGCCGCTCCTCGGGTATCTGGGCATCAACTTCTTCTGACGAAGAACGTGTGAAGAGGTTGTGCCGTCGTTGTGCGTACGCGTCGCGACGTCAGGGTGCTCGGGTATAGTCGGAGTCTGAACGGTTAACCGCATCCCACATACGAGCGAGGTACCCGATGAGTGACGATCGCGAACCCGAATCGCTGGTTCCGCCAGCGCCCGACGCTACTGCGGCGGCACCGCCGGTCACCGCCGCGCCACGGCGAGGTCCACGCGTGATAACGGTCGTGCTCGCCGCGATCGCCGGCGGTATCGTCGGCGCTGCGCTTGTGGCCGCGGTCGTGGTGTTCGTCCTTGGCTATCCGGTCTCCGGCAACGCGACCGCCGAGCCCGCGAAGGAGCCGACGGTCGTCGAGACGCCCGTCGTGTCGAGCGGATCGGGCAACGACGCCTCGTTCGCCGAGGCGGTCGCCGCGAAACTCACCCCCTCGGTCGTCAACATCGCGATCCAGCAGACGGGCGTCGACCGGCTCACCGGCCGCCAGGTGACCGAAACGGTCGGCAACGGTAGCGGCGTCATCATCAGGCAGGACGGCTATATCCTCACGAACAATCACGTGGTCGAGGGCGCTGACGCGATCATCGTTACGGTCGGTGTCGAGGATCTTTCGGCGAAGGTCGTCGGAACCGATCCGTCATCGGATCTCGCGGTCATCAAGGTCGAGAAGTCCGGCCTTCCCGTTGCGCAGTTCGGCTCCTCGGCGAGTCTCAAGATCGGCGAGCCGGTCGTGGCTATCGGCAGCCCGTTCGGACTCGAGAAGACCGTGACCACGGGCATCGTCTCAGCGCTCGGCCGATCGAGCGTGGCGCAGAGCACGAGCGGCATCACGGCATACACGAGCCTCATCCAGACCGACGCATCGATCAACCCCGGTAACTCCGGCGGGGCGCTTGCAGACGCCGACGGCAAGCTCATCGGTATCAACACGCTCATCCAGTCCACATCCGGTGCATCGGCCGGCATCGGTTTCGCCATTCCCGTCGACTTCGCCAGGAGCGTTGCCGAGGAACTCATCGCGACCGGGCGCGCGACGCATCCGTTCATGGGTGTCGGCACCGTCACCATTGACGCCAACGTCGCGGCACAGTACGGCCTGGCTGCTGACGCCGGTGCGCTCGTGCAGAACGTCACGGTCGGCTCACCTGCCGAGACCGGTGGCATTCTCGAAGGCGACATCATCATCCGCATCGGCGACAAGGAGATCCTCGGTGTCGAGGACGTATTCACGGCCGTTCGCTCGCAGAAGGTCGGAGATACCATCGACGTCCGGGTCGTACGGGAAGGCGGCGAGAAGACGCTTCGGATCACCCTCGCCTCCGACGCGTCTCGACAGTGAAGATCCTCATCGTCGCTGTCGGGCGCCTCAAGGAGCGCCATTGGCGTGAAGCTGCCGATGAGTACCTCAAGCGGCTGCGACCGTACGCGACCGTCGAGATCATCGAGGTTCCCGACCGCGATGTGAGCGCCGACGAGCCCAAAGCGCTCAAGGCGGAGGCAGAAGGCATCTTGAAGGCGCTGCCGGAGAGCGCTCACGTCGTCGTGCTCGAGCCGGGCGGCGTCCAGCAGTCATCGGAAGAGCTCGCGGCCTGGATGGAACTCGCCGGAATCGAGGGGCGGAGCACGATCGCTTTCGTCGTGGGCGGCGCTGCCGGTCTCGACGTGTCAGTCCTGAAGCGTGCAAATGAGCGGCTCTCGCTTGGCCCGATGACGTTCCCCCACCAGTTGGCGCGCGTGATTCTGCTCGAACAGGTCTACCGGGGCTTCCTCATCATGCGTGGTGAGCCGTATCATCGCTGAGCGACCATTCGCTTGAATGGCCGCCTCGTTCAGACTGATCGGAGTGCGTCTCCTTGGGTCCCTACGTGCACTTCGACCTGACGCGTGAGTGGGCCCGCGAAGCGGGACTCGGTGACGTCGCCGACGAGATCGCCCTGGCTGACATCACGGTCGACGCGGAGAATCCGGCGCGCCAATCGATCGGCAACTTCACCAGGCACTTCGCGCCCTGGGCGCACCTGTGGGTTCGCTACCACTTCCGGCGCGCGGTGAGCGAGCGCTCACTGGAATCCCTCGGGCATGCGCTCCACAGCGCGCAGGACGCTTCGTCACACGGCGTGATGGGTCTCGCACACCTGCGGTTCAACATGGGCATTGGGCGCGATCCAGACGAGTGGGACCTGGCACCCGAGCGGGTGAAGGGGCGTATCAGAGAGCAAAGCCTCAGGCTTCTGAGGCGGTATCGCGCCTCTGTGTGAGAGCTTAAGCGAGTTTCGCGCTGGAGACGGAGACGCCCCACTTGGCCGCGAGTTCCTCGGCAAGCGTGAGCGCTTCCTGCTTGTCGGTGAACATGCCCTCAGGCTTCGTGGTGCCGTCCTCGAACGCTTCGGCAACCCACCACAGTTCCCGTTCGCCCGCCGAGCCGATGCAGTCCACGCGGACAGCGGTCACACGCTTGTCGTCGCTTGAGATGTCGCTGCTGTCGATTCGCATGTGGCTCCCTTCGGGCGTCGCGTGTATTCAGCACCGTTCAGCACACTATACGCCACGTTCATTGCAAGGTGCCGGCGCTCACCCCGCACAATCCCGACTCTCTGGTCGCTCCTGCACGGTAAGGGTATCCTAGACACTCACAATCACGTCCGAGGAGTGACTATCCGTGCAGCATCTCATTGAGTCCCTCGTCCGCGATGCTCTTGACGCCGCAGTCGGCGCCGGAGAACTGACGCTTGCCGAGTTGCCCGAGGTGACTGCCGAGCGACCCCGCGATGCGTCCCATGGCGACTGGGCGACGAATGTCGCTCTGCGTACCGCGAAGCCCGCCGGCATGCCGCCGCGGCAGGTTGCGGAGATCATTGCAGCGCGTATGACCGGACACCCCGACGTCGCTGCCGTGGAGATCGCAGGTCCCGGGTTCATCAACATCCGCCTGTCCGACGCGGCGCTGCAGCGCGTGGTCGCGACGGTTCGTAGTGAGCGAGACGCGTACGGGCGCTCCGATGTAGGCGTCGGCAAGAAGGCTCAGGTCGAGTTCGTCTCGGCGAACCCGGTCGGTCCGATGCACGTGGGACATGGACGCTGGGCGGCGCTCGGCGATTCGCTCGCACGGCTCCTCGGCCACATCGGCTACACCGTGGAGCGCGAGTTCTACGTCAATGACCAGGGCGTCCAGATGGACGTGTTCGCCGTGTCCGTTGCGGCGCGTTACCTCGAGTTGTGCGGCCGAGAGGTCGAGTTCCCTGAGAACGGTTACCAGGGTGCTTACATCACCGAGATCGCGCGGGAGATCCTCGCAGACGAAGGCGAGAAGTGGGCGGACGCGCCTGCCGAGAAGCGCGAGGCGCACTTCAAGGAGAAGGCGTACGCGCAGGTGCTCGCGCA
>JBBQIR010000077.1:0-9195 GCA_038325105.1 Coriobacteriia bacterium | reverse complement strand
GTCAGCCAGCGTCAGTTGCGTGACGTGCATCTGCGGACAGACTAGGGGGTCGCATGTCGGTTTCCATGATCGTCGCGGTCGCGATCGTGCTTGTTGCTTCGATGGCCACGGTGGCTATCGGCGCGGCCTATCAGTGGCAGGTCACCTCACGTGGGTACGCCATCTGGACTCGCGTCGTCGGCGTGGCAGCTGTGCTTGGTTTGTCAGGCGTGACGGCCTGGAGTCGCCGCGGGGACTCGCTCGTGGCGGTCGCCATCGTGGCAGGCGGGTTGGCGCTTGCCGTCTGGTATGTCTGGATACACATCAGACTCACGAATCGCATCAAGGCTTCGCTTGGCGACGAACCCATCCGGTAGCAGCGCGGCGCTCCTGATGCTACGATAATGCAGGCTTCGCCTTGCGTCGCTTCGGTGCATACGGTCGAACCAACACTTCTTTACCGGGAGCCTTACATCGTTCGGTGGAATGGAATCCCCTTCGGGGGAAGCAAGAAACCGATGTGCGGGCACCCACCTGCTGAGGCAGGTTCACCGAACCGGAGGACGCGAGGCGGGCTACTGTTCGCCGCGAACGGAGGATGGGGAGATGCGCAGAATCATCGTAGCAGTACTCGCAGTAGGTCTCGCGCTATCGGTCACCGGCTGCGGTGGTGGCGCCGACGAGGCAACGACAACTGAGACTCCGGCGGCCCCGGCTCCGGCTGCTGCTGCAGTCGTGGAGGTCCCCACGGTCACGGATCGCTCTCCTGTGGAGTCCGGTGCGCCCGAACCGTTCCCCTCGCTTGAGGGTACGACCGTACCCGAGACCGTCCTCTCGAAGTTGGAGTCGGGTCGACCGCTTCTTATCTTCTTCTACGATAAGAACGAACTGGAGACCAAGGCGCAGCGCGCGGAGGTAGACGCTGTGCTCACTGAGTACCGCGGCCTCATCGCCTTGGTGACGTTCGATATCGGGGCGACGAAGAACGGCTTCGCAACCGACGCGGCTAAGCAGGCTGTTGCTCTTGCGAACGGACTCCGCGTCACCAGTACGCCGTACATCATCGTTGTCGATGGCAACGGCTTCATCACCTGGCGCTGGCTCGGCTACGTCGACCGCGAGATCATCAACAAAGAGGTCTTGCGCGCGACCGAGTAACCCATGGACGATCTCTTCTCTGATGCCGCAGAGCGCTCCCTCGAAAGGGGGGCGCCTCTTGCTGCACGCATGCGTCCCAGGACGCTCGATGAGTTCGTTGGGCAGCGCGATATTGTTGGTCCGGGCACGATGCTTCGCAGCGCGATCGAGCTCGATGCGCTTTCGTCGCTGATCCTCTACGGTCCGGCTGGTTGCGGCAAGACAAGCCTCGCCAGAATCATCGCGCGCGTTACGAAGGCGCACTTCACCGAGCTGTCCGCGGTCAACGCCGGCGTCAAGGACGTTCGCCTGGCCATCGATCAGGCTCGCGAACGTCTCGGCCAAACAGGTCGGCGCACGATTGTCTTCATCGACGAGATTCACCGCTTCAACAAGTCGCAGCAAGATGCGCTGCTTCACGCGGTGGAGGACCGGCTCATCACACTCATCGGGGCGACCACGGAGAACCCGTTCTTCGAGGTCAACGCACCGCTCATCAGCAGGTCGCGCGTGGTTGTACTGCACCCGCTCACCGACGACGACATCCGTGCGATCGTTCGCTCGGCGGTTGCCGATGCCGAGCGCGGGCTTGGCGGCAGTGTCGTCCTCACCCCCGAGGCCGAGGACCGCATCGTGCTCAGCGCGAGCGGTGATGCGCGTACCGCCCTCACATCGCTCGAACTGGCGGCAAGCGTCGCGTTCGCGGGTAGTACGGGCGCCATGACGGTGGACGTCGACCAGGTCGGCGAGGCGACTCAGACCCGCCACCTTACCTACGACAAGACCGGTGACGTCCACTACGACGTCGTTTCCGCGTTCATAAAGTCGATGCGGGGGAGCGATCCGGACGCGGCTGTCTATTGGCTCGCCCGCATGATCAACGGCGGGGAGGATCCCAAGTTCATCGCGCGGCGAATGCTCATCTTTGCGTCCGAGGACGTCGGCATGGCTGACCCGCAGGCGCTGCTCATCGCGCACGCGGCAGTGAAGTCGGCGGAGTTCATCGGCTGGCCTGAATGCCGCATCAACCTCGCGCATGCGGTTGTCTATCTTGCACTTGCTCCCAAGAACAACGCGGCCTACGTGGCGGTCGACGAAGCGCTGGCCGAGGTGAGGCAGGGACCGGCGCGTGAAGTGCCGTCACACCTTCGTGACCGCCACCGACCGGGCGCTGATGAGTACGCCACGTACAAGTACCCACACGACTATCCGGAGGCAGAGGTAGAGCAGCAGTACCTTCCGGATGGGCTTCTAGGACGCAGATTCTATCGGCCGAGCGAGAAGTAACCGTCTGTTCACTCCGGTACTGCGCGCTCCCGCGTGCGCCCTTTGCTACACTGGTGTGGTACGCCATTCACCCAGGGAGGCATGGTATGCAAGTGAACCAGACGCTCGAGACCGTGCTCCTTGTACTCGCAATCATTCTGGCGGGTGCTGGTGTCTACGCCGTCGTCCTGCTTGTGAAGACGCTTCGCCAGACACAGCAGACGATGGAGGAACTGCGTTCGAAGCTCGTTCCGCTCCTCGACAAGGTCGACGTCACGGTTGACGCACTCAATGCCGAGCTGCTCCGCGTTGACGGAATCATGACCGACATCGAGGGCGTGTCGGGCGCGGTCAGTTCCGCCACCGACATCATTCGGACTCCCGTCGGCGTCGTTGCAGGTCTCGGCAGCCGACTCGCTCACGCTTTTACCCGCGCTCGCAGGAGCTGACCGCGGGACGCTCGCACCCACCGGAGGAAGCATGTCTTCAAACTGTGTGAAACTCACCGTCCCCGCCCGTGGCGAGTATGCGAAGACCGTACGCATGACCGCTGCGGAGCTCGCGAGCCGCATCGGCATGTCCTACGACGACGTTGACGACGTCAGGATGGCCGCCGAGGAGGCGTTCGTTTTCGCTTGCTCGCACGTCGTTGCTGGCGCCGACGTCACCTTCGTCTTCGACGTAGGTGACGACGGTCTCGCAATCGTGGTCGGACCTCTTCCCGAGCGCGCCGAAGACGACACCGCGGATGAATCGGCGGATCGTTACGCCGCGTTTATTCTGGAGTCGGTGTGCGACGAGTTCGAGGTGCAGCAGGGCGACGGCACATGCACCCTGGCGCTGCTCAAGCGTAGTGGCGCTGCGGTGGAGGAGTAGCAGTGCCCGGAGCCTCAAAGAAGGCGAGCCGTAGACTCGTCTGGGACAAGCGGCGGACGCGCGAACTCTTCGCGCACTACCGCGAGTTCAATGACGAAGATTCGCGCGACGAGCTCATCACTATGTATCTGAACCTGGTGAAGTACCTCGCCAGCAGGTTCCGTAACCGCGGCGAGCCGATCGACGACCTCATCCAGGTCGGAACGATCGGCCTGATCAAGGCCATCGATCGCTTCGATACGGGTCGCGAGGTCGAGTTCACCACGTACGCGACTCCCACGATCGTCGGCGAACTCAAGCGGTACTTCCGGGACAAGGGATGGGCCATCAAGGTGCCCCGCCGTCTCCAGGAGTTGTCGTTCAGGGTCAACCAGGCCGTCGATCAACTGACGCAGCGTCTCCAGCGTTCGCCGTCGATCCTCGAGATCGGCGAGTATCTCGGCGTTACCTCCGAGGAAGTGCTCGAGGCGATGGAGACCTCCGAGGCGTACAACTTCGTCTCGCTGGAGAGCGATCGCAATAGCGACGGTTCGGACTCGTTCAGCATCCTCGAGTACATCGGCAAGGACGACCAGCTTATCTCGATCGTCGACGACCGAACCACGCTCGCCGAAGCGCTCAAGCACCTTACGCCGCAGGAACAGCACGTGCTCTATCTCCGCTTCTTCCAGGGTCTCACGCAGACCGAGATTGCGACGCAGATGGAGATCTCTCAGATGCAGGTCTCCCGACTTCTCCGCAAGACGCTGCGTGTCCTGCGCGAGAACCTCGTCTCCGAAGGGGTCTGAAGGTATGCCGGACACCCGTGCCCGAGAGGATCGCTGGCGACGCATCGGGATCACCGCATGGGCGCTGATCGGTGTGCTCATCCTTGTGTCCCTGGGCTTCTTCGTGCTGCTGAAAGTGGCCCCGGCACTTGTGCCGTTCCTTCTCGCCACGGTGATCGTGTACCTGTTCAGGGCACCCGTGGCCATGCTCGAACGGCGCGGTTTGAAGCGCGGCCTCGCGGTCGGGGTGTGCTACCTCGTGACGACGGTCGGGCTCGTGATTGCGGGACTCTTCATCGTGCCCCCGCTCGTGGACCAGGTCGGCCAGTTCATCGAGGCATTCCCGCGGTACTACGCCAGCGCGGTCAGACTGTGGCAGCAGCTTCAGACGCAGTACAATGCCATCGCCGTTCCCGACTGGGCAAACCAGGCATTGCTGAACCTGGAAGAGACCATCTCGAAGCAGGCGGTTACCTGGTCGAGCGCCATCGCCGGACGTGTCTTCTCTGTCGGTAGCGGTGCCGTCTCATTCCTGTTCAACAGCTTCCTGGCTGTCGTCGTCGGGTTCTGGATTCTCAAGGACCTCGACGCCATCAAGCGCGAAGTCGTCTTGCTTGCCGGTCCAAAGCGTCGCGATGAGGCAGCGATCGTCGGCGCGAAGGTTTCAAACGTGCTTGGCGGCTACCTGCGTGGTCAGGCGGTCGTCTCGGCCGCTACAGCGGTGCTCGTCACGATCGGTCTCACTGCGGTTGGCGTGCCGTACGCGCTCGTGCTCGGACTACTCGCCGGCGTGCTCAATATCATCCCGTGGTTCGGCCCGGTTATCGCCGAGGTTGTGGCGGCCATCGCAGCCGCGTTCGTGAGTCCGTGGCTGGCGCTCGTTGCGGTTCTCATCATCGCAGGATCGCAGCAACTCACTGACATCTTCATCACGCCCCGTGTCATGTCTGAACAGGTCGACCTGCATCCGCTGCTCGTGATATTCTCGCTGCTCGCAGGCGGCGCTTTGGCGGGCTTCTTCGGGCTGTTGCTGGCCATTCCGGTTGCAGCGATCGCCAAGGGTATCTTCGTCTACTACTTCGAGAAGTGGACGGACTCGAAGCTGACCACCGAAGAAGGTGCGTTCTTCCGCGAGAAGAAGCCAGCGTGCGAGTCTGACGAGGATGCAGCGGACGGGGAATGCGAACCCGGAGAGCCCGGCACGAAAGACGTTGACGCTGAGGAGACCGTGTGAAGGCTGCCGAGATTCGCGAGAGCTACCTGTCCTTCTTCGAGAGCAAGGGCTGTCATCGCCTGCCTTCATCGTCGCTCATACCCGATGACCCGTCGCTGCTGCTCACGTCAGCGGGCATGGTGCAGTTCAAGCCCGTCTTCCTCGGCTTGCGCGATCTCGGGTTCACCCGCGCGACCACGTGTCAGAAGTGCGCACGTACGACCGACATCGACATCATCGGCACCACGGGGCGGCATCACAGCTTCTTCGAGATGCTCGGCAACTTCAGCTTCGGCGACTACTTCAAGAGCGAGGCGTGCGCGTGGGCGTACGAGTACTCGACCGAGGTCCTCAAGCTCGACCCGACCCGGCTGTGGTTTTCGATCTACGAGGACGACGACGAGGCCGAGGCGATCTGGCGCGATGAAGTCGGCGTGCCGGCCGACCGCATCGTGCGAATGGGTGCCAAGGACAACTTCTGGTCGGCAGGCCCGACTGGCCCGTGCGGTCCCTGCTCGGAGCTTTACTATGACCAGGGCCCGGATGTGGGCTGCGGTTCATCGGAATGCGCACCGGGCTGCGATTGCGACCGGTTCCTCGAGTACTGGAACCTCGTGTTCATGCAGTACGACCGCGCGGAAGACGGCACACTCACACCGCTCCCGAAGCAGAACATCGACACCGGGATGGGCCTCGAGCGCGTTGCTGCCATCATGCAGGGCGTCCACTCGAACTTCGAGACCGACACGCTGCGCGGCATCATGCACATCGCCGAGGAAATCACCGGCGCGACCTACGGAACCACCGAGAAAACCGACATCTCGCTTCGCATCATCGCGGACCATGCGCGTGCCATTACGTTCCTCATCTCAGACGGCGTGCTGCCGTCCAACGAGGGTCGCGGCTACGTCTTGCGGCGCATTCTGCGACGAGCGGTGCGCCACGGACGGCTCCTCGGCGTCGAGAAGCCGTTCCTGCAGTTGCTCATCGACGAGGTCATCGCCCGGATGGGCGAGGCGTATCCGGAGGTCATCGAGCATCAGGACCTCGTGAATCGCATCGTCGCCAGCGAGGAAGATCGCTTTGGTGCGACGCTCCGCCAGGGCCTGACGTTCCTCGGCGAGGCGATCGACAGCACCAGGGCCGCAGGCGGTGGTGTTCTCGATGGCAGCATGGCGTTCGCGCTCCACGATACCTACGGATTCCCGTACGAGCTCACAGCTGAGATAGCCGCCGAGGCGGGACTTGAGGTCGACAAGGACGTCTTTGACGTCGAGATGACCGCGCAGCGGGACCGCGCGCGCGCGGCTGTCAAGGACGACTCATGGTCATCATTCGGCCACGCGTTCAGTGAGATCGCCAGGCGGGTCGGTGGCAGCATCGAGTTCGTCGGCTACGAATCCGATGCGTGCGACGCGACGGTCGTCGGCATCGTCGTAGATGGTGCGGTCGTTGATCGAATCGAATCCGGCACTGCGGGCGACATCGTGCTCAACACGACCCCGTTCTACGGCGAGCAGGGTGGTCAGGTCGGCGACCAAGGTTCCATCACCGCTGACGGCGCCCTCTTTGTCGTCAGCGATACGCGCATCCCGATGTCCGGGCTCATCTCGCACGCGGGCACGCTCGAGAGCGGCTCTGTCGCCGTGGGAGACAGGGTCCGCGCGGCGATTGATGTGGACCGGCGTGAGCGTATCCGGCGCAATCACACGGCCACGCATATCCTCCACTGGGCACTTCGCAAGGTCCTCGGCGAGCATGTGCACCAGTCAGGCTCGCTCGTGACACCAGATCGCCTGCGCTTCGACTTCACGCACTTCGAGGCACCGGGTGCCGATCAGCTTGCCCGGATCGAGCGGCTCGCGAATGCGAAAGTGATGGAGAACCACCCGGTGCGGAACTACGAGACCTCGCTCGCCACTGCCCGTGAGACGGGTGTGACCGCGCTCTTTGGCGAGAAGTACGGCGAAATCGTACGGGTCCTCGAAGTCGGCAGCTTCAGCAAAGAGCTCTGCGGGGGAACGCACGTGGGGCGCTCGAGCGAGATCGGCTTCCTCAAGATCGTCTCGGAAGGCAGTGTGGGTGCGAATCTCCGTCGTATCGAGGCCGTCACGTCTTTCGGCGCCCTCGAGTACGTCTACGTCGAAGAAGAGTCGCTCACCGAGGTTGCCGTCGGCCTCAAGTGCCGCACCACGGAGATTCCCGGCAAGGTCGCGGCGCTCACGAAGCGCCTCAAGGAGACAGAGGTCGCGCTTGCCGAGGCGAAGAAGCGCGGTGGCTCGGGCGAAATGCAGAAGTACCTCAGTGCACGTGTTGACGTCGGCTACCCGCTAGTCGTGACCGAACTCCCCGACATGGACATGTCCGCGTTGCGCGATTTCGTTGATGCCGCCCGCCAACAGATGGGTGGCGGCGCGGTGGTCGCCGCGTCGAGCGTGGATGGAGGCGGCGCGTTCCTCATCGCCGCAGGTGATGCCAAAGCGGTTGCTGCCGGTTTCGATGCATCGGCGGTGATTCGTGAGGCTGCGCCGCTCATCGGCGGACGTGGCGGCGGCAAGCAGGCCATGGCTCAGGCCGGTGGCGATAACGCTGCAGGCATAGCAGCCGCACTCGAGGCGGCCAGGCACGTTCTCGGCGTGGAGTGAGTTCGATGCGGCTGCTCGGCCTCGATATCGGTGAGGCGCGTGTCGGGGTGGCGGTCTCAGATCCCGGTCGCACCATCGCATCGCCGCTCGCCGTTCTTGACGCGCGGATGCTGGCGCGTAGCATCTCTCCGCTCAAGGAGCTCGTGGAGGAGTACGAAGCTGGCGGGCTGGTCGTTGGTCTGCCGCTCGGCATGGGCGGTTCCGAGGGTCCGCAAGCCGCGCACGTTCGTGACGTGGCCACGCGCTACGCTCGCGAACTCCAGCTCCCGGTGACCTTCGCCGACGAGAGGCTGTCTTCCAAGTCGGCGAGTCGGGCGATGTCGGGTGGCGGCGTGTCCACCAAGCGGCAGCGGGGACGCCTGGATATGGTCGCGGCGGCAATCATCTTGCAGACGTATCTCGACAGCCAACAGAAGGCAGACTGACGATGGCGCCCCGAGAGAGGACCGACCCCAAGCCGAAGGGTGCTCCACGCCTCGCTCCACGGCGCGCCTCACTGCCGACCGAACTTCCCGGGGACTCGCCCGAGGACCGCTCGGGCGTGCGGCATTCCTCGGCCGAAGAGGTCTCGACCAAGCGTCACACGTTGCGAATTGTGGTTATCCTAGTCGGTCTCATACTCGCGGTCGGCATACCGGTGTTCGGCGTCTGGAGCATCCTGATACGATCGCAGGTGAACGTGAAGCCCGGGTTGCCGGTTCACATCGCCGTGCCCGAGGGGGCCGACACGCAGACGATTGCCAAGGTCCTCGCCGCCGAGGGGGTTGTCGACAACGCTGCGATGTTCCGACTGCGCGCCCGAATCGATGCCGTTGACGACAAACTCAAGCCGGGCGAGTACGATCTGATGACCGGCATGCCGTACCAGGCAGTCGTTGATCGGCTCGTTGCGGGTCCGTCGATCGACTACGTGACCGTGACCATTCCCGAGGGCTTCACCATCGAGCAGATGGCAGAGCGCTTTGAAGAGCAAGCGGGTATCCCCGCCGGGGAGTTCTCCGACCTCGCGCTGAAGAGGTCGGCATCCTTCGCGCCCGACTTCGCATTCCTCGAGGGCGAACCGACCGGTTCGCTCGAGGGCTACCTGTTTCCAAAGACGTATCGCTTGGCCGGTGGAAGCACGGCCCGTGACGCCGTCGAGACAATGCTGTCGCAGTTCGAGTCGGAAATCGCACAGGTTGACCTCTCGTACGCGAGTTCCAAGAACCTCGACCTCCACGACGTGGTCACGATCGCGTCCATGATAGAGCGCGAAGCAAGAGTGGCCGAGGAGCGCCCGGTTGTCTCCTCGGTCATCTACAATCGGCTCGGG
>JBBQIR010000076.1:0-9579 GCA_038325105.1 Coriobacteriia bacterium | reverse complement strand
AGTCGACGATCGAGGCGAAACCGACGAAGTCGACCTGCATGTAGTGATTCACAGGCAGGCCGGTGAACTTCTGCACGGTCTCGATCGTCAGCGGTACTCCTCCGTAGGCAGAGGCGTGGTTAATCTTGGTGGTCCCATGCCCGGGTACTTCAGTGCGCGTGTCGCGAGGAATCGAGAGGAGCAGCACGGACTTGTCGGCCTTCGACAGTCGCGCAAGGAGGAGCGTGTCTGTGCGAGTGCTGCCGTTTGTCGAGTCGTTGCCCAGCAGCAGGACGTACGTGTAGCCACTGTTCGGGTCTGCAAGAACGGGTTCTGGATCAAGAACCTTCTCGACGGCGGTGCGCTCGAGCCGTGTCGGAGAAAGCTTCGCCCCGAGGGTGAAGTACGCGTATGTGGCATACGCAAGAACACCAACGACAATCACGCCCAGGATAGCAGCGACGATGATGGTGATCTTCTTCCGGCGAGTCGCAGGCTTTCGGGGGGTGCGCCGAGCCGATCGCGGCCGATGCTTTCCCGCATGACGGGAAGAACGTCGCTCGCGCTGCATCTCTTCACGTGCTGTTTGGGAATTGTCTTGCACAGTTCCTCCTCGGGTGTCCGCGTACTGTATGGTAAGCACATCGGGCTGGTTTGACCATGCTTTGTTTCTTCGCCGACACACGAGATGCCGAGGCACACCCGCCACATGACACCGACGAGCCGCAGCGAGACCATGCGAAACGTAGGCAGACTCGCCTCCGGTACCGCTATCGCACAAGCCGCACCGCTGATAGCGATTCCCATCCTCACCCGCCTGTACACTCCCGTTCAGTTTGGGGAGTACGGCCTGTTCATGGTGCTGCTGATGGGTCTGTCGCTGGTGGTCTCAGGCAGATACGAGATCGCGGTACCGCTGCCAGAGTCGGACAAGCGTGCATTCGACCTGTTGGTGCTTTCGCTGCTCGTCTCCGTAGCGCTCAGCGCGCTGCTGGCGTGTGCCGCTGCGGGCGCCTACTTCCTCGTAGGCCCAAAGGCGCTTGCTGTGGCCGGCATTACGTCTCGGACCATCATTGTGCTGCCTTTGGGCGTGCTCTTCGCTGCCGTGATGCAGTCTTGCAGCTACTGGTTCACCCGGAAGGGCGCGTTCAAGATGGTTGCGCGGGCCCGGTCACTTGTGGGTGTCTCCACCGCTTTGGGTGGTATCGCACTGGGCGCTGTCGGCGTCTCCTCGGGACTGATCGTCTCCCTTGTCGCCGGGTACGTGGTGACCGGCAGCATCCTGCTGTTAGCTCTTGGCCGAAGCACGCGCGGCATGACCACCGGTATCTCTGCGGGCTCGCTTCGAGCGGCAGCGCGCGAGTTCCGCGAGTTTCCGCTCCTCAACTCGCCGAACGCGCTGCTGGACACCGCACGCGAGAGTCTCACCCTGATGCTTATCGGGGCGCTCTTCGGGCCAACGCTGCTCGGTCTCGTCTCGCAGACGCTTCGTGTGTTGCGGGCGCCAATGAGCCTGATCGGGCAGGCCGTGGCACAGGTCTTCTTCCCGATGGCGAGCCGACTGCATGCCGAGGGGAAGTCAATCGTCGCGCTCACTCGCCGTACGATGCGCGGAGTGCTGGCGGTCTCGATCCCGACCTACCTTGTGGTGCTGCTGGCTGGTCCCTGGCTGTTCTCCATCGTGTTCGGACCTCAATGGCGAGAAGCAGGTGTCTACGCGCAGATACTGTCGCCTTGGCTTGCCCTCGTGCTGGTGGTTTCCTCGCTCAGTATGCTCCCGATCATCAGGCGGCAGCAGCCGCGTGCTCTGCTCGTCAACGTCATCGAGACCTTCAGTCGTCTCGTCGCCGTGCTCGTTGGCGCACGAGTAGCGGGCGTGACCGGTGCGATCGTCGGAATCGCTATCGCGGGCTTCGCCGTTGGCATGGGGCAGCTCGTGTGGTACCGGCACCTAGCATCCATCAAGCCGGCGGGGGCACGGAGCGAGGCGTCGCCGGAGACCGCGCAGACCCCACGGCGCTTGCGAGTTCTAGTTGTGAGCCACATGTATCCCCGGAGCGAGACGGACACACTCGGAATCTTCGTCCGAGAGCAAGTCGAGTCACTCTCGGTCCTTGCGGACGTCAGCGTCGTGGTGGGACGCTACGGAAACTTGAGTGACGCGACGTCTGAGCAGCCGCACATCACACAGGTGTCTCTTCCGCTTCGAAGGGGGCTTCCCTCGGTCTTCCGTGTCGCGATGGCGGTACGGCCCTACTACCGCAAGGCACTTCGGGTGGCCGAAGAGACCGGTCCCTACGATATCGTTCACGCCCACTACGGCGTTCCCGATGCGGTCGTCGGTGTTCGACTGGGCCGCGCGTTGGGTGTTCCAACCGTAGTGACACTTCACGGCAGCGACTTCAATCGCCAATTCGCGTTTCCGTTTGTGGGCAGGGCGTACTCGAGACAGGTGGCGCAAGCAGACGCGATCATCGGCGTGAGCGAGGCGATAGCGACGGGGATGCAACAGACGCACCCGAGTGCGCGCGGGCGCGTGCTCCACCTGGCAAATGGTTATAGCAGCGCAGAGATTCATCCACATCCCATCCGTTGCCCCAGGTACCTTCTCTTTGTTGGCTCACTCACTCCTCGAAAGCACCCCGACGTGCTGCTTGAGGCGTTCGCCCGTATCGCAGACCACACGGATTTGGACCTGGTTCTGGTCGGTGACGGACCGATGGCAGGGCCGCTCGTTTCGCGGGCGCGGGAGCTTGGCATTGCCGCCCGCGTGAGGTTCGAGGGTTTCCGTGCGCACAC
Organism: Coriobacteriia bacterium; assembly: GCA_038325105.1. Taxonomy (GTDB): domain Bacteria; phylum Actinomycetota; class Coriobacteriia; order Anaerosomatales; family Anaerosomataceae; genus WSXY01. Next base: position 6,801 of record JBBQIR010000076.1, on the reverse strand, counting down.
GGAGCTTGACTCCTACCTCGCTGAGGCGGCTGCTCTGGTGCTGCCGAGTACCAGTGAGGGGATGCCAATCGTCGTGAACGAGGCTCTAGCCTCGGGCACGCCGGTGGTCGCGAGTCGCCTTCCTGGGATCGAGCAGCAGGTTCGCTCGGACGAGTGGGGGATTCTTGTCCCCCCCGCAGATGTTGATTGTCTCGTCGATGCTTTGCTCGAGGCGGTTACGCGGCGCTGGGACTACGCACAGATATCGGCCTTGTGCGGCGTCCCTTCGTGGGACGACTACGCGCGGAGTCTCGTCCATCTCTACAGCGGCCTTGTTGGTGGCGTTGGCGCGAGTCATGATGACCGACTCATCTGACTTGCGTCGTCTGCCGATGAATAGTGCAAGGCGCACGTCCAGCGCCTCCGGTCTGCGAAGAGGGCTGCAATGATCCGCAATCATCGCTTCTACAGCAGTATCAGGTTGGTTTCCGTCGCCATGGCCGTGACCCTCGTCCTGAGCATGGCACCACTGTCGACGTCCACGGGCGCAGAGGAGGCTGTCGGACTCACACCCCAGGCGACCGTATCCGTCCGGGACTTCGGTGCCACGGGCAACGGTGTCACAGACGATAGCGCGGCGATCCAGGCAGCCATGAACTCCGGGTCGGGTCCGCGTACCGTGGTATTCCCGGCGGGTGTCTATGTGTTCTCTGGAATCGTCGTTAGAGCTGACACGACGATACGCTTTGACGCCGGAGCCAGCGCCGTGTCGCCTTTGAACTCCTTGACGAGCGAAGTCTTCTTTGCCGTCATCGGCAGTGCCTCGGTACCGTTGCGCAATGTGACACTCACCGGAGGCTCGTTCGAGGGTCGGCCCGCCATCGGAAGCGTGGTCTCTGCCACTCTGGCTGAGGACCTCACAGTGAAGGATGTCCATTCGCTCCGGGCGTTACGTTGCGTTGGAACTGACCGTTCCTCCCACGTGGTGGTGAGCGACTGCTCCGCAGACACGTCGCGCTGGGGATTCGCATTCGAAGATTCACAGTACGTGACCGTCACGGGGTGCAGTTCGCGGCGCAGCGAGCGCGACGGAATCGTGTTCTACGACTACTGCCGCTACGTTGTGGCCTCCGGCAACACCGTGCGTGACTACATGACCGTAGGCGATCGCGGGGTCGGCGGCATTCAGGTCTACGGGTCCCGTGATGCGACAATCAGCGACAACATCATCTTGAACGGTCACTACGACTCTGCCGGAATACGGTTCCGCGATTCTGAAGGATTCTGGTGTGAGGGCAACTACGTCAGTTCCCCTGGTACAAGCGCCTACCAGGTCGCTCGTGTCGGCGACTATCCTGGGCTTGACGGCGGGAACGGAACGTTCATCCGCAACACGGGTGTCGGGAACAAGTTGAACGGGTTCGATGTAGCGAACACTCTGAGCAAACCAGTCTCCATTATCGATAACACCGTGATCGACACGATCAGCACGAGTGCCGTGAGCGCCGGAATCGGCATTGTCGCGATGCCCGGTGGCTCCCGAGTAATTGGCAACCGCGTCGAGAATGCGACTGGAGCGGGAATCAGCGTCGGGGCATCCGATCAGATCGTCGCCTGGAATGCCGTGAAGGATGTAGGGGCAATCAACTTCGGTCCGCGTGTTGGCGTATTCGTCACAGGCAAACAACAGGTAGTCGTCTCAAACACCATCTCTGACCAGTACCGCAAGATCGTCAACGGCGTTCGCTGCTACGATGGTTCGAGCGTTTTCTTGAAGTCCAATCAAATCAGCGGTAATACCGGTTCGTCGCTGGATATCCGGGGCTCTCAGATACCGGTCCTGAACGGTGACAGCGTGCCGCCATCGATCTCGTGCGATCTGGAAGGCAATCCGAAGACGGGCTGCGTTATCACTGCGGATGCTACAGACTCCCAGTCTCCCGTGGTGGCCATCAGAGTGTCGGTTGACGGCGGCCGACCGCGCATCTTCCCCGGTGCGCACGCTGTGATGGAGGCGACCGACGTCCACTGGGTCACGGCCAGAGCCATTGACAGTTCCGGCAATGAGTCGAGCGTGCGGATAGAAGGAACCGTGGTCGGGGAGCGCGTGTACGACCGCATTGCTGGTACCGACCGCTATTCCACCTCGGCGGAAGTCTCTCTGAAGATGTTCCCGAAGGGCGCACCCGTGGTGATCGTGGCCACCGGTAGGGACTACCCGGATGCACTTGCAGGTGGCGTACTGGCTTACGCCGAAGAGGGTCCGATACTCCTCGTCTCGGACCGGATTCCCGCCGTCATCGATGCAGAGATCACGAGGCTCAACCCGCGACGCGCGATTATCTTGGGATCGGCGCGAGCTGTGCCGACGTCAGTGGAGTCCACACTCAAGGCCAAGCTCGGTGCTTCGAACGTCTCCCGACTTGCGGGCAGCGACCGCTACGACACCGCGCGGCTCATCGCCAAAGCAGTATATGGTTGGAACGGGACCGGGGCTGGGGGGACCGCCGTGATTGCATCGGGAGGGAACTTCCCGGATGCGCTGGCTGCCGCACCACTCGCCGCCGTCAAAGGCTGGCCGATTCTGCTGGTTTCGACAACACGCATACCATCGGCCACGTCTTCGGCGATATCGTCGCTGGAGATCGGCGATGTGGTTGTTGTGGGAAGTGAGTCCGTTGTGTCGAAGGCGGTTCTTGATGCACTGCCCGGCGCACGTCGCGTCGCCGGGAACAACAGGTATGCGACCGCTGCGGCTGTGGCTGACTTCGCGCAAGATGCCGGCATGCGCTACACGTGCGCTTCGGTCGCCACCGGGACCAACTTCCCTGATGCACTATCAGGCGCGGTGCTCGCGGCAACCCGAAACGGCGTGCTGTTCTTGACGCCTCCGACCGCACTCGATCCGGCGGTCGCCTCACGCCTTACTGCCAACGCTGATGGGTGCGAGGGCGTGGTCATCTTCGGCGGCACGAATGTGGTTGATTCGGCTGTGGAGACGGCAGCCCGCAACGCTCTGAAGTGAACCCTATCCCTTGCTGGCGGCCGCATCCGTAGCACTCGGCCCGACGCTTCCGAGCACTGACCAGAGTATGGCGACCGTTGGCAGGAACGCAATGGCATTCTGGCTGAGGCCTGCGAGTAGAACCAGCGCGATGATCGGAGCGAAGACCGGGGCGATCGGTGATTCGAGTCGGCGTCGAAAGCAGGCATAGAGCGCCCCGAGATAGCCAGCTGCGAGGAGCAGTCCGCCCTGCACGAGCAGGGCGACAAGATCGTTGTCCATGAACGTCCCCGCAGCCATCTGTGGCGGGCCTATCGTGCCGAAGGGCCGTTTCAGCCAGTACGTGAGCGCTTTTGCCCATGCGTCCAGGCGACCGATCGCGTTGATATCTGCCGATGGACCATGGGCAAGCAGTGCAGGAACCGAGGCCCATCGATTGAGGAATCGCGCATACACCGGCGAGGACGTCACGCTCAGGAGTAGGTGGATCGCAAGCGCTCCGGCGATGATCACGCACAGTGCGATGGTCGACCTGCGCCAGCCGATCATGCGCACTCGCCCGATCACGTAGGGGAGTGCGACGAGCGCCAGGGCGATTATGACACCGCGCGAGGCGCCCAAGAACACGATTCCCGCCGACGGGAACGCAAGCCAAAGGCGCTCTCGTTGGCTCAGGTCGAGGCGCAGAGCGACAACGAGCACCAGCGCGCCGAGCAGGGTGTACGGGTTGGGATTCAGATACAGTCCGACGCTTCTTCCGGTGAAGAGCTCCACTCCGTAGGCACGCATCACCGCGACATCCCATGAGCTGAGCCAGCTGAGCGGCAGCAAGCGCGAGACTCCGGTGTTCCACAGCGCCTGCATCGCGCCCACAGTGAACTGCGTCCATGCGATGATCATCAGCGCTCTGTGGCGGTCTGTATGACTGACGAGGTGCTCGCGCCACATCAGGGATCCGCCGAAGGAGAATGCTGCAATCGCCAGCGGAGTCGTCGCCCCGACCATGGTATGCACCGGAAACCCCGCGAGTGGTGCAGCGAGCGAGAATGCGGTCCACAAGCCGATGAACCCCGACAGCCATGGCAAACGCCTGACGCTGGCGAGCACGTAGGATCGCAGGCTGCGATCGAGGATGATCCCGCCAAGGAAGATGATAGCAATGAGGGTGCTTGCCGCCGGCACCGCCTGACCATCGCCGCGCGGAAGGTAGATGCGCCATCCCAGCACGCAGTAGACGACCAGCAATATGGTGAAGAAGCGCGCCCAGCCACGAAGGCTGGTCTCGAGGCCGCCGTCGCTCAGCACCTGTGTCGAATCTCCCATGCGGGGTCAGGACTCCGTCAATTCCGTGTACAGCCGGTCATGAGCGTCGATCAGCACGCCGATCTCGTACTCACCGGACATCTTCTCACGACCGCGTGCTCCCATCGCGGATGCCTCAGCGGGATGCTCGAGCACCCATCGCATGGCGCGCGCTAACGCGCCGGGGTCATTCGAGGCAACCAGTACTCCGCAACCGCCCTCGAGAAGATCTCTGACCCCGCGGATGTCCGTTCCGATGACCGGGACGCCCATGGAGAGGGACTCCATCGACGATCTCGGGAGGCCTTCTCGCCGAGAAACGATGAGTGTGGCGGCAGAAGCCGCGAGAAGCGCGGGAATATCGTTCCTGTGACCGAGGAAGCGCGTGCGCGCCTCGATTCCCTTGGTTCTTGCGTACTTGGCTGCAGTCTCTCGGAGCGGACCATCGCCGGCGAACGCCACAACCGCGTGGAGATCGCCGAGCGCCAGCGCGTCCAGGACGAGCTGCTGGCGCTTGTTCGCGTTGAACTCTGCCACCATGAGGAGGAGCGGTTCACCATCGTCCAGCGCAAGTTCCTCTCTGATCGACGCAATCGTCGAGGCTTTGACGCTGGCGCGAGAGTAGATGCTTGTGTCGACGCCAATCCCGTGCATTCGAACCAGACGATCGTCTGGTACCAGACGGTGACGGCGCGCGGCCTGGAAGTCCTCTTCGTTGATTACGACCAGCCGATCGGTCCACCGCCCGGCAACCCTCTCGAGCGCGAGGTATGGGGCGTTTCGCCAGAGCTTCTGGCCCTTGAGGAAGTGGAGTCCGTGCGCCGTGTAGACCACACGGAGTCCCTTACGCCGCAGTCGAGCGGCGGCGAGTCGGGTAAGGAATGCGGCTACGGGGGTGTGGACGTGCACGACGTCGTAGTGTTCGGTCTCCAGGAGTCGCCGAACATGCTTGATTCCGAGGAGGCCACGCATTGCGAGCGGATTCCGGCTCCACGTTGCGTCCCACACCTGATCAAACGCCTGGGCGCACGTTCCCGATGATGTCGCGCCTGCCGCGAGCGCGTCGACTCGCCAACCCTTGCTTCGCAGGTGTGCCGCGTAGGGCAGCAGGAACGACTCCAGAGTGGCGGGCACTGTCGTGACGATGAGCAGTTTCACCATCGACCATCCTGCGCCAGCACACTCTCGATCACTCGGAGAGTATCGGCAGCGCGAGCGTCCCATGAGTGACGAGCCGCGACAGCCTCTCGGCCGCGACGACCCATCTCTGCGGCCGCCTTCGGGTGTGCGGCGAGATGCGCGACGGCCGCAGCGAGTGCTAAAGAATCCGCAACTGGCACGACGATGCCACACGCTTCTTGTGCCACCAAGTCACGGAGGCCGGGGGTGTCGCTGACGATGGAGGGAACGCCACACGCCAGGGTCTCGTAGCTCTTGAGCGGTGACAGGCCCGTCCCCACCCTATCCTGTGAGACCACGAGGCCCGCTATAGCGTTGGCCACGTACGCCGGTAGCTCCCGGTACAGCTTGGCACCCAGGTAGACGACCCGGGGGTCCCTCGCCGCTGCGGCTTCTGCGGCTGCACGAGCGGCACCATCACCGATGATCACCAGAGACACGTCGTTCGGCCATGCCGAGTCGTTCGTAGCCTCCAGGATCGTGTCGATGCCCTGCCAACGGGCGAGCGCGCCGAAAAAGACCACATACCTACTGGGTAGTCCGTCGGGTACCGGAAGGCCGGAGCGGAATACGTCGATGTTGGCACCGTTCGGTATAATCCAAGCGTTCTTTGCGCCCGTATCAGCCGCTAGCCACGTGCCCAACCCATCGGTAACGGCGATGAGCTGGTTGGCAACAGCGTACTGTCTTCGCATCAGGTAGACGAACAGCTTCTTGAAGCGAGCCGTTTGCGGCCAGGCGATGAAGAGATCCTCGTACGGCCCGTTCACTTCCTGTATGACGGGGATACCGCGTCGCCTGGCCCACATCGCCGTTGGATACGCAGCGAAATGGGCTCTGATGTACACGATATCCGCATCGCGCGCCGCGACTCGAAGGCGACGCTGAACCTGCCAGAACTGCAATGCACGCCCGAGCGGTCCGGGCAACCGGCCGCGGGAGTAGTCGGGTTCGAACACCGTGACGCTGCAACCGCGCCGCTTGAGACCGCCGACAATCTCGTTAACATGCGCGTACGAAGCCTGACCCTCCCGGGTAGCTTGCAGGCAGAGATAGGAGATTCTGATCGGATGGGACGCTGTCATCGTACTCCGGTCGGCGAGGAAGAATTTCCACCATCGTGCTGTCGCAGCAAACGGTGAATATCATACCCGAGCTGAGCAGCGACGACCATAGAACGGGAGTCCGACGCGGGTTCCTGAATTGCCAAAGTTAGTGCAAAGGCTCTTGCACTAAGTCTGGCGGGGTCTCTTTCTTGGTCCTCCTGCTCTTCTGCATCTTCGTCTGCATCCCTTTCCTTGTGTAGTGCTCTATCCTTTTTGCGGCTTGCGTCTCCG
>JBBQIR010000075.1:0-10001 GCA_038325105.1 Coriobacteriia bacterium | reverse complement strand
GATGATGCTGGATTCCAAGGATGAATTCGACGCGGCAGCGCTCGTCAACGTCGTGACCTGGACTGATACTGAAAGCACCGGTCTCCCTGACTATGCCGCTCTCGTCTGGGAGTCAGCGGTTTTGCACGCCTACCCGCCGCTGAACCTAGGCTACATCAGCGGGATGGTATCGGGTTACGGCGCAGGAGAGCTTCACACATTCGAAAGCGCGACGTTCGACTCGAAGGGCTTTGACCCCCCGGATCCCCCTGAGACCGGCTCGGGCTCCACCTCGCTCAACGTCGCGGGCAGGCTCTACATCACGCGAGGTGTTTCCGGCGGGACCGGGACCACGACGCGCTGGGAGTACACACCGCCCTCCGGCAGTGGCGCGGGCGTGCTGGTCACCGCTTCTCCAACACCGTCGCCCGTAGGCATCGGGTCCGATGCCGACTGGGACGCCGTGCACGACGTGGCGTTCTATACGGTCGGCGGCGGCAGTTCCGCGATCATGCGGTGGCGTCATACCACCGACACGTGGCTCTCGGGCCTCCGTTTCTCGGTCGGTGGGGTGGAGACTGGCCTGGGGATAGGGTCGACCATCGCATATTCTCCGCAAGCTGACAGGCTCTTCGTCGTCAACCGCAATGGCGCGACCGGCGATGGCAAACTCTACTACCTGGACTCGCCGTCAACGGCGTCCGGTCTGACGGATTTCACCTCGACCGGGCTCAAGGTCACGTTGTCGTCCGCGACCCCTGCGCACAATCGGATGGCACGTGTCACGACCGGGGGCAACGACTACATCTACGTGATCGGCACGACTGCGGGCAGTGCTGGCAACACCCAGCTGGTCGATTCGCTTACCGGGACCCCGCAACTTCGCGAGGCCCCTGGCTTCCCGTTCAACTGGGGCTATTACGAGGTCTACGACGGAAGCGCGCTTGAATGGGACGGAGCGGGGACGCTCTATGCGATTCAGGGCGCAGGCCACCCCGACCTCTCATGGCGGGCCATTCCTGCCGACCCTGTTGTCGATGCCGCCACAAACCGCGGATGGAACGAATGGGGCTACTACAACGATTACTATAGCTACCCGGTGGGAACGTCGATGGCGTTCGCTCAAACCACGCCCGCGCCGTTCACTGCGCCCGGGTACGCTTCTGAGGGAACCCTTACGACTGGCCAGTATGTCCCAGACTCGAGCGTGTATCGCCTCGGGGATGTCCTTCTGAACAGCGGGACCGTGACGTACTCCAGCGTCCTTCAGGTCGATGTCCAGGGGCTGCGAGATGCCGTGTGGACCGATGTCCCGGGCTACACGGGGCTGAGCGGCGCCACGATCAGCGTGCGCGGCATCGACGTCCACAACTGGGACGCGTTCCGCCTTGTCGTCCACCTCTACTCTCCTCTGCACACGGCGTCGCCTGCAATCTACAGGGTCGGCCTGACATCAGAAAACGAGGCGTTCGTTGCCGGCGGGTCGCTCACGTGCGCGAACTGCCACAACGCCCACCAGGTAAGCAAGGGCACGGGGGTGTGGGACCTCTCAAGGGTGTCTGATCCAGACGACACCCGCAAGGCGTTCACGGGCACTCCCACCCAGCTCTGCCTACGGTGCCACGACGGGTCTCCACCTAAGGCGACAGCGACTGCTGCGGCTTTCATCCCGTATACCGTCGTATTCAGCGATATGACCAGCAGCCCCGTTTTTCCCGGATGGGATAAGGCCACTCCCGGGGCAGCGTTCCAGTCCTCGGCCCACGCGACCACGACGGGCACGAAGGCACAATGCGATACCTGCCACGACCCGCACGGTTCAAGCAACCGCTCGCTGCTCGCCTGGACACGACCGGCGGGGTTCTCGGCCGGAACGATCGGTGAACGCGACAACAGTTCTATGTCGGCACGAGGATCCAACCTGTGCCTCCAGTGTCACGGCAACGGAATCCTCGGCACATCTGCCCCTGGTGCCCTCGATGTTGCAACGAAGGTGAGTCTCTTTTACGGGCACAGCGTTGCGTCTTTCATCGGGGCACACAGCGACCGGGAGCTGCCGCTCACGCAGGCAACCGCGCATGTTGAGTGCGTGGACTGTCACGACCCTCATGCCGCACGGGCCGGGACACACACGATCGGCACGAGCGAAGCGGGTCCCGCTCTGCAGGGAGCGGTCGGCTCGGCGCCGACGTGGAGCGCGACGCGGTGGACGACCGCGACGAGCTACGCGGCCACAAGAACGATAGGCGCGGGTGGATACGAAGCGTATGTGTGTCTTCGATGCCATTCGGCGCAGGCTTCGATGAACTTGCGCTACACGATCACCGCGGACCCGACGGTGGGCGGGAGCAGAACCTACTACAACGAAACGGATCTGTCGAAGGAGTTCAATCCTGCCAACCAGAGCGGCCACAACATCGTCGGTGCCCGCGCTTCATGGCCGAAGGAGACCATTGCTGACGGTCTTGCAGCGAACTGGACGTTCCCAACTGATGCCGTGGCTTTCCGGTCGGGATCCGGCCTGACCAAGGACAGTCAGCTCACCTGCACCGACTGTCACAGCTCGCCGGCAGGCGGTGCCAGCGGGCCGCACGGATCCCCATACCAGTTCGGGCTCGTTGCCGATGGCGTGTACGACACCGATGTGGGCATGTACCGTCGTTGGTATCAGACTCGGCTGGAGGAGTGGAACACCACGTTCCTGTGCGGTCGGTGCCACCTCAAAGACTCGAACAAGATTCACAGTATGGTGTCCCATAAACAGTACACGTGCGCTTCGTGCCACGTGGCTATTCCGCATGGCTGGCAGCTGCCTAGGCTGCTCCGCGAAGATGGGCTTGTTGCCACGAACATCGCACCCTACATTCGCGATACCTCGCACAAGCTCAAACCAAGCGATGTCTACATTTGGAAGGGTTCTCTACGTAAGTTCAGCAACCAGGCGCACACACCTGATGATTGGACTGGCTCGAGCTGCAATGGAAATTTCTGTCACGGGGATGGGTTGTCTACCCCGGCGTGGGCACCATAGAAGAGCGCGAGGGGTTGCTCGGCTCTCTCATGTGGAGCGTGCTATCATGCGCCGCATGCCTTACGAACACGGACAGAGTGCCAAGCGCATGCCCGAGTGGATGAAGCGCCCCATCGCACGCGAGGGGAGCTACGACTCGGTCAAGCAGCTCATGGACCGTCTCGAGTTGCACACGGTCTGTCAGTCGGCGAAATGCCCCAACCAGGGTGAATGCTTTGCTTCCGGCACTGCGACGTTCCTTATCATGGGCGATGCCTGCACGCGGGGGTGCCGGTTCTGTGCGGTCGACACCCGCGTTCCCGCGCCGCTCGACCACAACGAGCCCGCGCGCCTTGCCGAGGCCGTTCTCCTCATGCGCATCAAGCACGCCGTCATCACGACCGTGACGCGCGACGACCTGCCCGACGGCGGCGCGGCGCATTTCGTGGCGGTCATCGAGGCCGTTCGCGATGTGTCTCCGGGAACGCGCATCGAGGTGCTCACGAGCGACTTCGGTGGGAATCTGTCCAGCGTCGACACGGTGGCGGACGCGTTGCCGGACGTCTTCAACCACAACGTCGAGACCGTCCCGCGCCTCTACGCGGAGGTGCGCCCGGGCGCGGAGTACGCGCGCAGCCTGGAGATGCTCGCTCGCGTAAAGGCGCGCCACCCTGACATGCCGACGAAGTCCGGGCTCATGCTCGGACTCGGCGAGGCGCACGATGAGGTCGTGGCGGTCATGCGCGATCTGCGCGCGGCGGGGTGCGACATGCTCACCCTCGGCCAGTACCTGCGCCCGAGTTCGAAGCATCTACCGGTCGCGGAGTTCGTGCCGCCGGAGGAGTTTGATGCGCTGGCACGCGAGGCAGAAGCGCTCGGCTTCTCGGTAGTAGCGAGCGCGCCGTTCGTGCGCAGCAGCTACCACGCGGGTGAGATGGCGGAGCGGTAGCGCTTTTCACGTACGCCCGACGGAGCGCCTAATTCTCGCCGAGAATAACCGGCACCGCGGCGCGATCACGTCCCGATAGTTTTGCGGTGTAAAGCGACTGGTCTGCCGCGGCGAGAAGCCGGTCGGGACTTCGTGGGTGCGATGCGGGCGGGTCAACCGCTACGGCACCCCCCGCGCTCACGCTCAACGGTACGCGGCGGCCCTCGGCATCCCGCAAATCGATCTCCCGGACCGTCACCACCATGCGCTCGAGCAGACTCGTGAACTCGTCGGGGTCGGTCTCGGGAGCGATAATCGCGAACTCGTCGCCGCCGTAGCGGACGACGAGGTCCGATGAGCGGGTCGCCATCTTGAGTGCGTCGGCGATCTTGCGGAGTGCCGTGTCGCCGAAGGCATGCCCGTGATCGTCGTTCACGCCCTTGAAGTAGTCGATGTCCACGAGTGCGACGCCGATTGGATGACCGTACCGTGCGGACCACGCAGACCACTGCTCGAGATGCGTGTCGAGCGCGCGTCGGTTGTGGATGCCGGTGAGGGGGTCGCGCGTCGCGTACACCGAGAGCGCCAGGTTGTCGCGCCACGTACGGCTGAGTATCCCGGCGAGGAACGCCGCGAGCGACCCAGCCTCGTAGTGGTGTTCGATCGCATCGATGAGTCGCTGCAGATGCGCCGAGTATGCCGCGTGTCTGCGGTCAGCCTGTGCGGGTTCGGTTAGATCGATGAGTTCGCTGAAGATCGGGTCGATCATGAAGAACTCGATCCGGGCGGCAGTGGCAAGCATCTCATCGTCGGAGCGCCCCCGGGGTGCGGCAAGGATGGACCCATCAAGTTCCGTGCGCAGGCCCTTGAGGCGCTCGGTCAGCTCGGTCGTGTCGTTGATGAGATCGGGAAGCAGTCCGCGATCCCACGCACCGAGCAGATCACTCCACCAGCCAACATGGCTGTCTTCTTCGATCGCCATCTGTTTGAAGGTCTTCGCGAGGTCGTTGTTCTCACAATGTTCAGCCATGACGCTGTATGCGCGCTGCGCCAGTCGATCCATTTCGATGCACAGTTCTAGAATCTCACGCACGGCGGTCCTTTCGCTGGTATTCATAACGGCATATCCCCCAGTTGCTGGTACGATTACCGTATGGCGTATCAGCCGAGGACATATCGCACACAGGTGGACGCCGTCGGCCTCGTCAGCTTCGAGGTGGTCTATGCCGAGACGGACCTGCACGTGAGCGCAGTGTGCGACCTCTCGGCGAAGACGGCAGCGATCGTGCGCGGGTTGCGCGAGGAGCTCGAAGCGTACATCGCCGCAAACCCCCGGTTTGCCGAAAGCTATGTGCCGGTTCCGATGTCGCACGGGGCCCCCGACATTGCACTGGCGATGGCCCGTGCGGCCGACGTTGCTGGCGTGGGGCCGATGGCAGCGGTTGCCGGTGCGTTCGCCGAGGCGGTCGCACGCGGGCTCGAGGCCGAGTCGCCCGAGGTGGTCGTCGAGAACGGCGGCGACCTCTATCTCATCGGCGGGCACGAGCGCGTTGTGTTGCTCGGCGCCGGCGACTCGCCACTGTCAGAGCGAGTCGGTATCGTGGTAAGCGGGGATATGCTGCCGCTCGCGGTGTGCACGTCGTCGGGCACGGTCGGTCCGAGCGTGAGCTACGGCAGTGCGCACGCGGTCACGGTGCTCGCGCGTAGTGGTGCTCTGGCGGATGCGGCAGCGAGCAGCATCGGGAACCTCGTGCACGGCACGGATGACATCGCGGCCGGACTGGCGCGAGCGGGGGAGATACCCGGCGTTCTCGGGGCGGTCGTAATCGCGGATGACACGATCGGCGCCGTAGGCTCTGTCCGGCTCGTGCCGGTGCAGCAGGGGTAGGAACACAAGACGGACCGGCGTGTCCGTAACGGAAGGGGCGACATGGACAGTATCGACGAACTGGATATGCGGGAAGCCGAGTACCGCATCAAGCTCTACGAGGAGTACCGCGGTGCAGCGGGCGTCTTCAACTACTACATCGAGACCGAGCTGCGTGCGTACCTGTCCAATGGCGTGGACGTTGAGCCCGTTGTCGGCCCGGGAGGCGTCTACTTCAAGGTCACGCTGACCGATGTCTGGATCTACGAGGCAGAGCGGACCAACCGCTTCGTCCCCGAGACCGTCATCTACTCCGTGAACGACGTACACGTGCAGAAGCTCAAGGCCGAGGGCGAGTAGCCCGTGGTCGACGGTTCGACATTGTTTAGTGACCGCGAGGGCGCCTCGGCGCGCGCGGAGCTTCTCCGAGAGGAGATTCGTCGTCATGCGCATCGCTACTACGCGCTCGACGCGCCCGAGATAACAGACGCCGCCTATGACGCCCTCGTGCGCGAACTTGAGGCAATCGAGTCCGCGTGGCCGGAGATCGTCACAGCGGACTCGCCGACGCAACGAGTGGGCGCGCCGCCCTCGCAGCAGTTCGCGCCCGTGCGTCACGCGCGCCGCATGTACTCGCTCGACAATGCGATGGACCTCGGTGAGCTCGACGCATGGCTCGAGCGCGTCGAGCGTGAGACGGTCGGTCGTCAGTGCTCGTACGTGTGCGAGCTCAAGATCGACGGCTCGTCGGTGGCGCTCACCTACGAGGACGGCATGCTCGTGCGGGCCGCCACGCGCGGCGACGGTACGACCGGTGAAGACGTCACGATCAACGCTCGTACCATCAAGAGCGTGCCGCTCCGGCTCCTCGTGCCGGTGACCGGTCGCGTGGAGGTCCGGGGCGAGATCTACATGCCCAAGGGGAGTTTCGCGCGCCTTGTTGCCGAGCAGGAAGAGGCTGGCGGGCCGGTCTTCGCCAACCCGCGCAATGCGGCTGCCGGCGCCGTGCGTCAGAAGGACCCCGCCGTCACGGCGTCGCGGGACCTCTCGGCATTCATGTACCAGATCGCCGAGGCGCGCGTCCTCGGCGTCGAGACCCAACACGCGGCGCTCTCCTGGTTGCGCGACGCCGGCTTCAAGGTGAATCCCGACATCAAGACGTGCGCGAACGGCGCCGACGTCCGTGCGTTTTGCGAGTGGGCGCTTGAGATCCGCAACACGCTCCCGTACGAGATCGACGGCGTTGTCGTGAAGATCGACTCGTTCGCGCTCCACGACGAACTCGGCTTCACCGCCAAGGCGCCGAGATGGGCCGTCGCCTTCAAGTTCCCCCCCGAGGAGCGCACGACCGTGCTCCGCGAGATCAGGGTGCAGGTTGGCCGAACGGGCGCACTGACACCGGTGGCGGAGTTCGATCCGGTGCTTGTGGCGGGCTCGACCATCGCCCGTGCCACGCTCCACAACGAAGACGAGATTCATCGCAAGGGAGTCCTCCTCGGCGACACGATCGTCGTGCGCAAGGCGGGTGACGTCATCCCCGAGGTGGTCGGCCCGGTCGAGCGGCTGCGCGACGGTAGCGAGCGCGAGTGGCGGATGCCTGCGGCGTGCCCGAGTTGCGGCAGTGCCGTGTGGCGTGAAGAGGGCGAGGTCGTCCCGCGCTGCACGAATGCGGGCTGTCCCGCGCAGCGACTCGAGCGTCTCGGTCACTGGGCGTCCCGCGGGGCGCTCGACATCGACGGCATGGGGTCCGAGATCGTGTCGCGGCTCGTCGAGAGCGGCCTTCTGCACGACGTGGCCGACTACTACTCGCTCACCTTCGCGCAGCTTTCCGTGCTCGACCTGGGGCGCGTGAAGAAGGACGGCACGCCGCAACTCCTCGGGGAGGTTGTAGCCGCGAAGCTCGTGGCGAGCCTCGAGGCCAGCACGTCGCGTCCGCTCGCAAAGCTGCTGTTCGGCCTCGGGATCCGGCACGTCGGCTCGACCGTAGCCGAGGCACTTGCCGCCGCATACGGGTCGCTCGACGACCTGCTCGCGGCATCGGAAGAGGACCTCGCCAGAGTCGAGCAGGTCGGACCGAAGATCGCCGAGGCCGTCCGTGCGTTCGCCGACAATCCCGGGAACATCGCAATCGTCCGTCGCCTGCAATCCGCCGGCATGCAGACCGCCGAGGAGCGCCGCGAGCCTGAGCGCCCGCAGACCCTCTTGGGCACCACCTGGGTGCTCACCGGCGCGCTTGAGAGTCTCACGCGTGATGAAGCCGGCACGGCACTCAAGGCACTCGGCGCGAAGGTCGCCGGCAGCGTTAGCAAGAAGACGTCGTACGTGGTCGCGGGAAGCGATGCAGGCAGCAAGCTGGCTCGTGCGATCGAACTCGGGGTCACCGTGCTGAGCGAATCGGACCTATTGCGCGTGCTCGAGACCGGCGAGGCGCGCGAAACGGACGTTGTCACCTGATGGCGACGCGTCCCCGGCTCGTCCTCAACCCACGTGCTTGTGACCGGTGCGGTCGCTGCCTGCCTGCGTGTCACCTGAATGCGCTGCGTGTCGGCCGCGCGTACATCATGGTGGACTGGGCGCGTTGTGACGGCTGCGGCGCGTGCGTCAAAGCGTGCGACCGCGGTGCGATAACACGTGCCGGCGGAGCGGGTGTGGGGCGCCACCCGGCCCCCGGGGCGAAAGGCAGCGCTGCCGCCAAGGTAGCCGCCGTGAAGGCAGCCAAGGGCGCCACGCCGAGAACACTCTCGGCAACACCGCGCTCGGTCACCGTCGGGCACTTCACCTGGACGATCCTTGAAGCCGCAGCGATGCTCTCGGTCACGTTCGCTGCGTTCATGGCCAAGGAGCTGCTGCTCGCGAGCGATGTCATTCGTGCGCTGCCGACGGAGGCGCTCGTTCCGGTCCGCGCGCTCGCGCTCGCCGGGTACTACGCCGTGCAGATCTGGCTCCTGAGGTTCCTCGTTCGGCGACGTGAGGGCACGTTCGCAGATGCGCTCGGGCTGTCGCGCCAGGACTCGACCTTCACGGACACTGCAGTATCGGCGGGGCTCGTCATCGCGGGGCTCCTGGCGACCCGTGTCATAGCCACGCTTTACGGTGTGGTGACTCGCGAGTTCGGGCTCATGCCGGGTGCGGGCGCGGATACGATCACGCACGTGTTCGGTACGAGCGGGGGAGGGCTCGCACTCGCGGGTTTCATGCTCATCGCCGTGGGCCCCTTCGTCGAGGAATGCGTCTTCCGGGGAGCGCTCCTGCGTGGTCTTGAGGCCCGCATCGGTGCCTGGCCTGCGATCGTCGCTCAAGCGCTGCTGTTTGCCGCGTTCCACCGGTCGTGGTGGCTGTTGTTCCCCATGACGGTGCTCGGAATTGCGCTCGGGTGGCTTGCGCACGAACGCAAGAGCCTCTGGCCCGCGATTGCGCTCCACGCGGCATACAATGCTCTGACTATCGGTGCCATCGTCTGGCTCCTCGCGTCGCGCTGAGCGTGCACCGTGTAAGGCACCCCCGCATGCCGTAGAATACGTGAGGCAGTCCCCTCGCCCGAAAGGACCACCCTGTATGACCATCTCCGAAGCCGACGTTCGTCACGTCGCGCTCCTCGCACGCCTCGCACTCTCTGATGAGCAGGTCACGCGCGTGCAGGCCGAGATCAACTCCATCCTGGGGCACATCGAGCAGATGCAGGCGCTCGACCTCGAGGGTGTCGAGCCCACTTCGCATTCGATCCCGCTGCGCAACGCGACGCGTCCCGATGTCGTCCGCCCGGGACTCTCACGCGAAGCCGCACTTCTGAACGCTCCCCAGGCCGAGGACGGCGCGTTTGTCATTCCGCGCATCGTCGGCGCAGAAGAGGGGGCGTGACGACGATGACCTCGGCAGCCGACTTCTCGAAGCTCTCCGCACGCGCCATCCGCAACGGCATCGCGGCACGTGAGTTCTCCGCCGCCGACGTCACGGCTTCGGCCTACGCGCACATCGACAGGTACGAGCCCGGCGTCCACGCGTTCAACGAGCTGACGCCCAAGCTTGCCGAGGAGGCTGCAGCGCGTATTGACGCGCTCGTGGCCGCCGGTGAGCCGCTCCCGCCACTTGCCGGCGTCCCCGCTGCGCTCAAAGACAACATGAACCTCATCGGCACGCATACCACGTGCAGTTCGCGCATTCTGGAGAACTACACGTCCGTCTACGACTGCACCGCAGTGCGCCGCCTGCTCGATGCC
>JBBQIR010000074.1:0-10069 GCA_038325105.1 Coriobacteriia bacterium | reverse complement strand
CTCGAGGAAGGCTCCGGCCCGGGCGTCCGGTCGCGCGTCCTCATCCACCACCAAGCGGTCCACCGCTCCTCGCCGTGCACCCGCAGCCGGTCGCAAGCCCGTCCGCCGTCGAGCTGATCACCGCGCGCTCACGGTCATACTCATCGGTACGCTCGTGCTTGCGTCGTGGACGCTCTATCCCGTGCTGCGCCTCCAGTACCAGCAGCAACGCAACAAGTCAACGCTCGAGCAGGAGCTCGCCGGACTCAAAGAACGCAATCAGGGGCTCCGCGCGCAAGTCGACCGGCTCAAGACGCCCGAAGGGATCGAGGAGGCCGCGCGCCAGAACCTCGGGCTCGTGAAAGAGGGCGAGCAGGTCTGCATCGTGACCGATGGTGAGGAGACCCGCGCTCCCGCGCCGGATGTTGGAGCGACGACCCGTAGCGTTGCCGCGTCTGAGACCTCGGTGTGGCTTGAGGTGCTCGACGTCGTCTTCGGCGTCCGGTGATGTCCGTCGACGCTGACTCCGTCGCGCGCCAGCTAGGTCGCCCGCCGAGAGGGTCGTGGCGTGTCGCGACACGGTGCCCCTTCGGCTACCCCACGGTGATCGCGACGCCGTCGATGCTCGAGTCCGGGGAGCCGTTCCCCACGCTCTTCTGGCTCACGTGTCCGCACCTCGTCGAAGCTGTCGGGCAGCTCGAATCCGCCGGCGAGGTCGAGACGTGGGCCGCGCGGCTCGCGGCCGACTCCACGCTTGCGGCGCGCATGCGTTCGGCGGACGAAGCCTACCGCTTGGCACGGGCGGCCGAGAGCGGTGGCATCGACGCGTGTCCGACGGTCGGCCTCGCTGGTCAGCGTGATCCGCTCGCCACCAAGTGCCTGCACGCGCATGTCGCCTCGGCTCTTGCGGGCGTTGACGACCCGGTGGGTACCGCAGTTCTCGCCGGGCTCGGACGGCAGTGTACGAATGAGCGCTGCGCCGGGCCGGTCGAACCCGCCGACGATGTCGACTAAGATGGCGTGCGTGTCGTGAACCCGTTCGCGCCAGGGTTCAACGCTGACCGACTGTTGGAGCAGGAGTCTCGATGACCGTCATCACCCGCTTTGCCGCCATCGACATCGGAACCGTCACCGCACGGCTGCTCGTGGCCGATGTCGGTCCCGGTGGCGTCGTTGATGTCGCGCGCCGCTCTGTCATCACGCACCTCGGCGAGGGGTGGACGGGGACCGGCGTGCTTTCGGACGCTGCCATCGAGCGCGTTGCCGCCGCCGTCGCCGATTTCGTGACCGAAGCGCGCGGTCTGGGTGTGACCGACGTCTTAGGCGTCGCTACGAGCGCATCGCGTGACGCGAGCAACAGTGGGGCGTTCCTCGCGCGGCTCGCAGACGTAGGACTGCGGCCCGAGATCATCACTGGCTCCCGGGAGGCGCAACTGTCGTTCCTCGGCGCGACGTACGACCTGGGCGGTGAGGACACGCTCGTGGTGGACACCGGCGGTGGCTCGACCGAGCTCATCCTCGGTTCCCGGCTGCGCGACGGCAGCATCGATATCGCCTCGGCACGCTCGATCGACGTGGGCTCGCGCCGCGTGACCGAACTCTTCTTGCACGGCGATCCCCCCACGCGCCACGAACTCGACGAAGCCACCACCCATATCACGGCCGAATTGAGGCCCTTCTTCGAAGGGCTGCGAACGCGTCCTCGCGAGATGATCGCGGTTGCCGGGGTCGCGACCAGCTGCGCCGCGATCGACATGGCGCTCGAGCACTACAATCCCGAACGGGTGCACGGTTCGTGTCTCGGCGGTCATGCGCTTGCCGACATCCGTGAGATGCTCGCGTCGCTACCGCTCGACCGCCGCCGCGAGGTCGTCGGCCTCGAGCCCGCGCGCGCGGGTGTGATCGTAGCGGGCGCGCTCATACTCGAGACCGCGCTCGCGCTTGCCGGGCGTGATTCGACGCTTGTGAGTGAGCACGATATCCTCTACGGGATGGTGCTCGATCGCGCCGGCATGACCGGCGTTGCCATAGACGGAGAATGACCGGCCCCGCGTGAGTGGGCCGTAAGCACGGCGGCGTATCCGAATTGGCACAGGAGGGGGCCTTAAAAGCCTCTGGCCGCAAGGCCATGTGGGTTCGACTCCCACCGCCGCTACCAGTACGTTACGACGGGTCACCGTCTGCCATACTAGAACGCGAAGAACCGGACACCTGCCGAGGAGGGCCACGCGCGTGTCGAGCGAAGAGGCGACTCGCCTCTATCAGGCGTTCGTGGACCAGGATCCCGCATCGGCGATCCAGGTCATCGAGCGCGTCCGCTCCTCGGGCGTGCCGCAGGTGCAGCTGTTCGACACCCTCTATGTGCCCGCACTCTCGCTTCTCGGTGGCGCATGGGCTTCCGGCGCGATCGACGAGATCACCTTCACGCAGGCGTCCGTCGTGGCCGAGCAGATCGGCAGTTTCGTGATGCCGCCTGTGGCCAAAGCCGACACCGGCGTCACGCTCGTCCTCGGCACGATGCACCGTGACCGCCACAGCGTTATGAAAGACATCGTGGCATCTGCGCTCAAAGAGGTCGGCTACCGCGTGAACGACCTCGGCATCGACGTTCGTCCCGCCGACTTCTTGGAGCGGCTTGAGGAAACCGGCGCGCGCGTCGTACTCGTGTTCGCCGAGACCATGGCGACCGCACGAGCGGTCATCCGGGTTCGGGAGATGTTCGCCGCATCCGGTCGCGACGACGCTGTCATCCTCGTCGCCGGCGGACCGTTTGCCGCCGACGCTTCGCTTGCCCGCGCCGTCGGCGCCAACGGTATCATCACCGGTGCCGAGAGTGCTCTCCGGGTGCTCGCACGCGTTCGCACCGACATTCTTGGCGGTGAGGCGTCGTGAGTGTCGCCCGCTCATCGCAGGTGCTCGCCGCCGAGCAGCTCGCCCGAGAGGGCAAATTACCCGCGGCCGTCGAGGCGTGCTACGAGGCGCTCGCAATCGCCGACCGCGACCCGCTCGCACATGTCCTCCTCGGGCACCTCATGCTTGCTGGCGACTTCTACGACGAGGCGATTGCGGCCTCCACGCAGGCAATCGAGCTCGATCCGGACTGCGCGCCCGCGTATCTCGCGCTCGGCCTTGCCTACGACCGGCGCGGCGGCATGTGGGACCAGTCGGTGCTCGTGTGGCACGAACTTGCTGAAGTCTCGCCGAACCTCGTGACCGCGCACGTCCAGCTTGGCGAGGCGTTCGCTGCGGCTGCATTCGAGGAAGAGTCGGTCGACAGCTGGAAGCGCGCGCTTGAACTCGACCCGAAAGAAGCGCGCGCGAACTACAACCTGGCGATCGCCGCGCTCAAGCGCGAGGGCATGTCCACGGCACTTCCGACGTTTCGCGTCGCCGGCGAACTCGACCCGAGCCAAGACGAGCTCTTTTTCGCGCTCCTCGGCCTGCCTGCCAATGACATCTCGATCGACCCCGCTACCGTGGGTCCGCTGCGCGAGGGTCGCCTCTTCGCAGCCGGCATGCTCGCCCGGCAGGAAGACTACTTCGGCGCCGCCGACCTGCTCCGCCTGCTCCTCGACGAGAATTCCGAGGACGTCGACGCGCTTGCGATTGCGGCCTACGCGTACCTCAAGCAGGAAGCCACCACTGAGGCGATGGCGTGCGCGCTTCGGGCGCTTACGTACTCTGTGGACATGCCGACCGCTCTCTACACGCTCGGCGTCGTCTACAGCCGCTTCCCCGGGCTATCGAAGCACGCGGCTCGCGTCTTCATCGCGCTCGCCCGCGTAGCCCCGCAACACTCGCTCACGCACGTCCTGCTTGCCGAGTCACTCCTCGGCCTGCAGCGGTTCTCGCAGGCGAAGCGGGCGTACCGCGCTGCCGTGCGGCTCGACCCGGCCTGCGTCCGCGCGCGTTTCGGGCTGGCCGCCGTTCACCTCACCGAGGGCTCGTACGCCGAAGCCCAGTGGGAGATGCGGCGCGCGGCTTACTACGACACGAAACGGCACGGCCTGTTCTGGCGCCTCTTTGACGAGTACGTCGCGGGAGGTGACGCGTAGATGGCCGAGAAGAAGCGCACGTCGAGCGCCAGGAAGCCGGCGGCGAAGACCACACCCAAGCCGACTCCTAAGCCTGCGGCTCCGGAGCGTGCGCCGATACCGGTACGCAACCCCGACTTCCCGATCGGCGTGGACTACTACCCGCTCGATGAAGAGCGCCGCTCACCGGGCGATTGGTACGATCGCGACGTCGATGCTGATTTCGCCGCGATAGCGGCCGCGCGTATCTCGCTCGTGCGGGTGTACGCCTCGTGGCGTGTGCTTGAGCCACAGGTCGGTCAGTACGACGAGGACGCGTCCGAGCGTCTCGAGACGCTCGTTACGGCCGCCCGCGCGCATGACCTCAAGCTCATCATGTGTTTCTTCGCCGACGACCGCCTCGCCGAGATGAACGACGTCCCGTGGGGCAAGCGGCGCGATCCGCGCACGGATGACTACCTCATCCAGCGCGAACTCTCTCTCGTGCAGCGCGTGGTGAACCGCTACCGCGCGGAGTCGGCCGTATCCGCATGGGACCTCGCCAACGAGGCGTTCCTCTCCGGCTTCACGACCGAGGTCGCTCTCGAGAAGTGGGTGACCACGCTCCGCGAGGCCATCCGTGAAGTTGATCCCGATCGACCGATTCTCCTCGGCGTCGACCCGGAGACGCTCCTGCGTGCGACCGGCGTAGACCCGCGCGGCGCGATCGACCTGTGTGAGCGCGCCACGAGCCACCTCACCGCGCCGTACCGCGCGTACATCGCCGAGGGCCCCGTGACGTCCGGTCCGGCCACGTACACCGACTCGTTCCTGCTGCGCTCGTCACTCCGAGATCTGCCGGTCACCGTCGATGGTATCGGCGTTCACTCGCTTGACTACTCGCCTTCCGAGGAGGCCGCGTACGTGCGCACCGCGCTTTACTCGGCGCTCATGAACCGCGCAAGCGGCGTGTCGCTCCGGCGCTGGCGCGATCTTGAAGCCGAGAAGCGCGAGCCGTACTTCCGCGACCCGTACGAGGTGCTCGTGGGCGTCATCGACACGGCAGGCGAGCCTAAGCCGGTTCTTGCCGAGGTGCGCCGCTTCGCTGCTGTCGCCGCACGCATGGACCCGCGACGTTACGCGCTCGCACCCGAGCGAGCGGCTGTCATCATCCCGGCCGAGCGCTACGAATCGCTGCCATCGCTCGCGGGCCTTTACGACCCGCGCGCGTGTCTGCAGGCGTATATCGCCGCGAAAGAGGCGCACGTCCCGGTCGGCATCGCGCGCGAAGGCGACGAACTCGGCGCCTACCACACGCTCTACATCCCCTCGGCCGCGAAACTTTCGCCCGCAATGTGGGCGGACCTCGCCGCGTTCGTGCAGGGTGGCGGCTCGGTCGTCTTCTCGTACGGCGGCGGAGACGCCGATCCGGCGGTTCGCGAGATCTTCGGGGTGGAGTTCCTCGGCGATGGTGGTCCGCGACATACGTTCACGTGCCGGGTCGCGCAGCCGGGCGTTCTCGGCGACCTCGCGTCGTTCGATGCGCGCATGGAGCTGCCGCACTACGCGCGCCTCACCGGTAGCGGCGCGACCGTGGTGGCGACCGACGCCACCGGCAACCCGCTCCTCACCACGAACCACTACGGCCAGGGCAAAGCGGTCTTCATGGCCACGCCGCTTGAGCGTGCGATCGCGCAGAACGACCCGTGGGCGACACCGACGCCGGTCCGCCGGCTGCTCCGCACCGTGTACGGCTCGGTGGCGATGTCGGCGGGTGCCGGGGCCATGATCGAGTGCGACACGCCGGAGGCGGAGCTCGCGCACTTCCTCGGCGAAAGTGACGACATTCTGTTTGTCTTGAGTCACAATGCCGAGAAGATGACGGCGACGATCACCACGCCGCGAGTCGTGGCGACGGTGCAGGATGTGCGCGGCGGCAAGCCCGCTGAGGTCGGCGCGAAGGCGTTCGGCGTGCCGCTCGCTCCAAACGGAGTCGCGGCGCTCAGGATCACGTTCGGCTAAGACAACGAGTCTGGGGACGGGGTATCACATGTACGAGCGTCACGAGGTGCACGACTACCTCCTTGAGTCATGGCTCGAGTTCCATGATGCGATTCGCGATCACCCCGAGATCAAGCGCCTGCTGTTCGATCCCGTCACCGGTCTCCCCACGACGCCACTACTCTTCCCCCGCATCGAATCGCTTCTCGATGAGCGTGGTGAGATCTCGCTGCTGTGCCTGAACGTCGTGAAGTACTCCAAGATCGAGGAGATCTACGGCTGGAAGGTCTTCGACGACGTCATGCGGCATGTGGCCGCTGCGCTCGAGGCCATCACCGGAGCCGAGCTGCGTGATACGGACATGATCGCCGAGCTCATGATTTCGGGTAACGCGTTCGTTGTGCTGCTGTCGCCGCCCCGCACGAGCGATCACATGGCGTACGAGAGCCTTATGAAGATTGCCCGTCGTGTGCAGGACCGCATCCGCAAGGAGCTCAAGAGCGTGCTCGATCCGGCGCTCTTTCCTAAGTTCGGCTGCTACGTGGGCGCCTCGACCATGCGCGTCGACAAGAAGGTCCGGCTTGAGCGGCTCGTGCACGACGCGCTCGACAACGCGCTCGAGCAGGCCGACTCCCAAGAACTCCGGGACGCCGAGCAGCGCAAGTGCCGTCTGCAGGACATCATCGATGCGGGCGACGTGCGGACCCTCGTGCACCCGGTCCTCCGTCTGTCGACGCTCGAGGTCATCGGGTACGAGGCACTGACGCGCGGCCCGAAGGACAGCGAGTTCGAGCGTCCCGACAAGCTCTTCAAGATCGCCTACGACGCCGACCTGGTGCTAAAGCTCGAGCGTCTGTGCCGCAAGAAGGCGCTCGAGACCGCGCGCACGATGCCGGCAGGCCGGCTCATGTTCATCAACGTCGAGCCCGAGGCCGTCGCCGATCCGGAGTTGCGCGACGTCGTGTTCTCGTCGCTCGCCTCGGAGTCCGGCATCTCGCCGGCCGACATCGTTCTCGAGATCACCGAGCGTTCCGCCATCACGGATTTCTCGGCGTTCCGCTCGACACTCGAGTACCTGCGCACGCTCGGCTTTGCTGTTGCGGTCGACGACGCCGGCGCGGGCTACGGCTCGCTCCAGTGCCTCGCCGAGGTCAAGCCCGAGTGGCTCAAGATCGACCTGTCGCTCGTACAGGGTGTGGACACCGACGAGGTGCGTAGCCAGCTCATCGACAGCCTCGTGACCTTCGCCGCGCGCATGGGCGTCAAACTCATTGCCGAGGGGATCGAGACGCATGCGCAACTCGACAAGCTCCTCGAACTCGGTGTCGAGTTCGGCCAGGGCTTCTTGTTCACGGAGCCGTGCGAGCCGTTCCCTGCCGACGAGGACGTTCGCGGCGGGCGCTGACGCTGCCCGGTTCGTGGCGTGCGCACGTTGGGTCGCGCTATAATACTTTGAATCACCTCCGCTTATGCGGCCCATTCGCCGCATGCTGACCGAGGAGCGTCATGGATCAGATTCGACTCACACAGCTTTCGACCAAGTCGGGTTGAGCCGCCAAATGGGGTCCGGGTGACCTCGAGGCCGTGCTCGCGCAAATGACGCCGGGTCATTCCGATGACCTCATGGTCGGGTTCGAGACGTCCGATGACGCTGCTGTCTACCGTCTGGGCGACCAGGCCGTGTTGCTCACGGTCGACTTCTTCACGCCGATGGTCGACGACCCGTACGATTTCGGGCGCATCACGGCTGCCAACGCGCTCTCCGACATCTACGCGATGGGCGGGCGACCGCTCACGGCGATGAACCTCCTCGCGATGCCGTGCTCGCTTCCCCCCGAGATCACCGCCAAGGTGCTCCAGGGTGGTGCCGACAAGGTGCGCGAAGCCGGCGCCGTCATCGTCGGCGGGCACACGATCGACGACAAGGAGCCCAAGTACGGCCTCTCGGTCATGGGAGTCTGCGACCCGGAGAAGGTCGTGCGCAACATCGGGGCACTGCCCGGCGACATCATCGTGCTCACGAAGCGCCTTGGCGTCGGGATCCTCACTACCGCGCTCAAGAATGGCCTCGAGACCGAGAAGACACTCGCGCGGGTCATCGAGTCGATGGCGCACCTGAACCGGGCTGCGAGCGAAGCGATGGTGGAAGTCGGCGTGAACGCAGGCACCGACGTCACCGGCTTCGGGCTCCTCGGTCATGCGCGGGAGATGGCACTCGGTAGCGGTCTGGCGGCCGAGATCGAACTCGACGGCGTGCCGTTGTGGCCGGGCGTGCTCGAGTACTCGGAGGGCGGCGTGAAACCGGGACGCACGGCCGACGTGCTGGCGTTCCTCGAGCCGCACGTGACGTGGGGTCCGGCGGATGCGGCATGGCGCGGTGTGCTCGCGGACCCGCAGACGAGTGGCGGACTGCTCATGGCGGTCGACCCGTCGCGGCTCGACGAGATGCTCGGCGCACTTGAAGCGCGTGGTGAGGAAGCAAGCGTGGTCGGGCGGTTCCTCGCGGGCGAACCCGGCACGATCGTGGTGAAGTAGTCGCGTGGCCAATGCGCCACGCTCGGTTTTCTGAAGGGACGGTCTCATGGCCAAAGTCGTATTCGTGAATTCGGACAGGATCGGTGATGGCGAGGCGGAACTCGGCCTCAAACTCATGCAGTCGTTCCTCTACTCGCTTGCGCGCACCGACGCATCGCCGTCGGCGGTGCTCTTCATGAACTCGGGAGTGCGGCTCACCTGCGAGGACTCAGGGGCGCTCGACGACATCAAGATGCTTGCCGCCGAGGGTGTTGCGATCAAGTCGTGCGGCACGTGTCTCGACTACTATGCGCTCACGGACGCCCTTGCGGTTGGCGAGGTCGGCACCATGGCCGGCACCGTCGAGGCGTTTATGGCGGCGAGCGACGTGATGAGCGTCGGCTAGCGTCTCCTCATCCCTACGGGTTGGGATTCGCGCCAGCGATGACGAAGGACACGACAAGATCCATCACCTGCGTGCCGGGAGCCGGCTCCTGGGAGAGCACGTTGCCTGCGGGTTCGGTCGAGGTCGGGTCGAACGTGTAGTCGGAGTCGAATCCCGCCGCGCCGAGCTTCGCCCAGGCATCGGACTTGTTCATGCCCACGATGTCGGGAACGGTGAGCGGTCCCGCGACGGTGAGCCGGACGATGTCGTCGTGGTGCGTCTTTGTTCCCGGCTCGTGCGACTGATCGATGACGGTCCCCGCCGAAGCCTCGGACGACTCGACGAGCGTGATCTCCGTGCGGATTCCGAGCGCCTTGTTGGCCTCGGGAATCGTCATCACCTGTACTGCGAGTGTAGGGTATCAAGGAGCACGAACGCCACAGTGTGCCCCGCCTCGGCTAGAATGGCGTACATGGACACACAATCGCTTCTCCGCGCATTGCCGAAGGTCGATCGCCTCCTCGAGCGCGAGGACATCGCGGCACTTGCCGTCGTGCACCCGCGCACCCTCGTGACCGATGCTATCCGGGAGACGCTTGACGCACTTCGCGCCGACATCCTCGCTGGTGCCGAGCCGGACACGTCCGAGGACGCGGTCGCCTCGGCGGTCGTGGTGCTGGTGGCCCTCAAGGCGCAGCGCTCGCTCCGTCGCGTCATCAACGCCACTGGCATCGTCGTGCACACGAACCTCGGGCGCTCGCAGCTCGCGAAAGCGGCAGTCGACGCCGTCACCGAGGTGGCTGGCGGGTACTCGACACTCGAGTACGACGTGGAGAGCGGCGAGCGCGGCAGCCGGCACGTGCACGTGGAGCAACTCATCTGCAAACTCACAGGCGCCGAGGCCGCGATGGCCGTCAACAACAACGCGGCGGCGGTTCTCCTCGGCATCACAGGGTTGGCGCGCGACAAGGAAGCGATCGTGTCGCGCGGGCAGCTTGTTGAGATCGGCGGCTCTTTCCGCATCCCGGACATCATGCGCGAGGGTGGCGCGCGGATGGTCGAGGTCGGCACCACCAACAAGACCCACCTGAGCGACTACGAGAACGCGATGACGCCTGATACGGGACTCACATCAAAACCCATGTCAAACCAGCTGTAGCTCAGCAGGTGAATGACG
>JBBQIR010000073.1:0-10072 GCA_038325105.1 Coriobacteriia bacterium | reverse complement strand
GATGGTGGTGGGTTTCCGCATCACGGGCAAGCGCGAGGTCGGCCAGTTCTCGTCGTTTGACCTTGTGCTGGTGTTGCTGATCGCAAACGCCGTTCAGAACGCCATGGTGGGACCGGACGACACGCTCGTGGGCGGCATCGTCGCAGCGTTCACGCTCCTCGGTCTCAACTGGATTGTGGGACGCGTTGTAGAGAAGCACAAAGGAGCCCGTCACTTGCTGCTCGGCGAGCCGAGAGTCCTGGTCAGCGATGGGCAGGTTCTCGAGCAAAGCCTCGCTCGCGAGAACGTGACACATGAGGAACTGGCCGCTGTCATCCGCGAGCACGGCTTCGAGGGCGTCACAGACGTGCGTCTCGCCGTACTCGAAGTCGACGGGACAATCAGCGTCGTGCCGATGGATGCGAACGTCGTTCGATCCCACAGACGCGTTCGACAGATACAGCACGGCCAGTAAGAGACCGCACAATGAAGCGGCCGGATGACCCTACGCCACCCGGCCGCTCCGAATTTCGCGCTACGGCAGTACGCTCGCGCGCCCCGCAATCGAGGCGCTGAAAGGCTGCGGCAGCTGCTTGACGTAGTCGATCAAAGCACCGAGGTCGCTGCCCCAGAACACCTTGTCGGTCGCGAGCCTGAAGGTCGTGAAGTTGTCCCCGCCGTCAGCGAGGAAGTTGTTCGCCGTCACCGTGTAGGTGCCGGTGGGATCCACCGGCATACCGCCGACGAAGATGTTCGTCGGATCGACCTTGCTCCCGACGGGTGCGGAGGCGCTCCAGCTGTAGGAGATGCCCGAGATCTGCAGCATCTTGATCCCCGTGCCTTGGCCCAGCCACTGGCGCTCGAGCAGATCGTCGAGCTGCGCACCAGTGAGCTTCATGGTCACGAGGTAGTTGGAGAACGGCTGTATCGTGAACAGCTCGCCCCACGTCACTTCTCCCGCGAGCAGGTCAGCGCGGATCCCACCCGGGTTCATGATCGCGATCTGCGTTCCCTGCTTCCAGCGCTGCGCGTCGGCAACGAGATTGCCGAGAGCCGACTCGCCGGCTGCATTCTGCGTGCGGGTGATGTCGGTCGCCGCAGTACCGACGACCTGGTTGACCACCGGGGCCACCGCAGCAACCGCCTTCGCAACGATCGCGGCGACCTTGGAGTCGGGTACGACGCCCGTACCGCTCGCCACCGGAACGATCTCGGCGGTCTTGGTGACGACGTCGCCGGTTGCACGGTCAAGCACGAGATCGACATCGGCGAACGCTCGGCCAGCGCTGTGCGCCTGCGTCACGAGTTTGCCGTCGATATAGCCCCAATACCGCTGGTGACTGTGTGCCGAGAGGACCACATCCACCTCGTCGTCCATCGCTTCGACCACCGGCACAACGTCGCCCGTGATCGGACCGCCGGTCATCGTCCCGTAGCCGCCGTTGTGCAGCAGCACGATGATGGTCTCGACGCCCTTGGCCTTGAGTTCGGCGACGTATTTGTTAACCGTCTCGGCCTCGTCGAGGAACTCGAGCCCCGCGACGCCAGACGCCGTCACGATGCTCGGCGTGCCTTCGTACACCACGCCGATGATCCCCACCGGGATCCCACGCGCATTCTTGATCGCGTATGGCGGGAAGACGGTCTTCCCGGTGCCCGCGTAGACAACGTTCGCCGCGAGGTACTGCATGTGCGTCGGCTTCCAGTGACCGGTGACCGCACTAAAGCCGCCATACTGCAGCCGCAACAGCTCGGCGATCCCCTCGTCAAACTCGTGGTTGCCGACCGTCGAGTACATGAAGTCCATCTCGTCGAGCACCTGCATCGTCGGCTCATCTTGCAGGAGTGCCGAGGCGGGCGGCGATGCACCGATCAGGTCGCCGACACCGAGCCGCCAGGTATCGCCGTTTGCGGACTTTGCCTGAGCCTCGCGCACATCCAGGTAGGCGCCGAGCAGTGCAGCGCCGCCGAGTGCTGGCGAGTACGGCTCGATCTGACCGTGGAAGTCGTTGATGGCAAGCAGTTGCAGACGAACCTGATTGCCCACCGACTTTGGACCGGCAGCAGCAAACGGCACCCAGGTGAGCGCCATCACCACCGTCAGGATAAGTGAGAGAACGAAGCGTGACCGAGCGCGCGAAACACCCATGACGTCTGCCCCCTTGCCGCCGTCCATGCCGAAAGCGGACCGGCGGGACGGCGAACGCACCGGCCACTATGGGAGATACCCGAAGACGCGTAAAGCTAGCAGCGCAATGCGGGCACGACTCGTTGAGTCATGCCCGCATTGAAGCCCCAAAGAGGTCCGGATCAGCTCCGGCGGTTCTTCTTGCGCTCGTTCTCGGTCAGGAGCCGCTTACGCAGCCGGATGCTCTTGGGCGTTATCTCGACCAACTCGTCGTCCTCGATGTACTCCAGCGCCTCTTCAAGCGTGAAGGTGGTCGGGGGCGAAAGCTGGATGCCCTTGTCCGCAGAGGCAGCGCGCATGTTCGTGAGTGCCTTGGCCTTCGACACGTTGACGACGAGGTCGTTGTCCTTGGCGTGCTCGCCAACGATCATACCCTCGTAACACATCACGGTCGGGCCGACGAAGAGAATGCCGCGCGTCTGCAGCGCATCAAGCGCGAACGCGACGGATTTCTCGGTCGACATCGCGATGAGCGAGCCATTGATGCGGCCACCGAGGTCGCCCTTGTGTGGGCCGTACTCGGCGAAGTGGTGGAAGAGCGTGGCCTCGCCGCGGGTGGCGTTCAAGATGCGCGTGCGCAGGCCCATCACGCCTCGCGACGGAATCTTGAATTCGAGGTGCACGTGCTGGTCGCGCTGGACCATGTCGGTCATCTCACCTGAGCGCGAGCCGAAGATCTCGATGACCTTTCCGGCATAGTCGCTCGGCACGTCAACGACGGCCTGCTCGATCGGTTCGAAGGTCTTGTTGCCCTCTTTCTTGAGGATGACCTGCGGGCGACCGACCTGGAACTCGTAGCCCTCACGACGCATCGTCTCCATGAGTACCGAGAGGTGCAGCACTCCTCGGCCAGAGACTTCCATGCCGCCTTTGTCCTCGGTCTCGACGATGTTCATCGAGATGTTGGACTCAGCCTCGCGGAAGAGGCGCTCCTTGATCTGGCGGCCACCGACGATCTTGCCCTCCTGGCCCACGAGCGGGCTGGTGGACGGCGCGAAGACGACCGACATCGTGGGCTCTTCCACGTGGATCGGATCGAGGCGGATCGGGTCGATACGGCAGGTGAACATGTCGCCGATGTCCGCGTCCTCGATGCCGACGACCGCGCAGATGTCGCCCGCGTGGGCGGCTTCGACCTCGAGGCGACCCATTCCCTCGAAGGTGAACAGGTTCTTGACCTGCGCCTGATAGCGGCTGCCATCGTTTTTCACCACGAGGATCTTCTCGCCGTTATGGAGCGTGCCCGAGAAGATGCGGCCGATGCCGATACGGCCGACGAACGACGAGTAGTCGATCGTGCAGACCTGCATGGCGACGGGGCCGTCGGGATCGCAGTCCGGCGCCGGGATGTGCTTGATGATGGCGTCGAGGAGCGGAATCATGTCGACGTTCGTGTCTTCGGGCTCGTAGCGCGCGTAGCCGTTCACGGCGCTCGTGTAGACGATCGGGAAGTCGAGCTGCGAGTCGTTCGCACCGAGGTCGACCATAAGGTCGAACACGTCGCCGATGACCTCGTGCGGACGGGCGCCCGGGCGGTCGATCTTGTTGATGACGACGAACGGCTTGAGGCCGTTCTCGAGCGCCTTCTTGAGCACGAAGCGCGTCTGCGGCATCGGACCCTCAAATGCATCGACGATCAGGAGCGCACCGTCGGCCATTTTGAGGACGCGCTCGACCTCGCCACCGAAGTCGGCGTGACCGGGTGTGTCGATGACGTTGATCTTCACATCGTTGTAGCGGATCGAGATGTTCTTCGCGAGGATGGTGATGCCGCGCTCACGCTCCTGGTCATTGCTGTCCAGAACACAGGTGGGCACATCCTGGTTGTCACGGAAGACGTGCGTCGTCTGCAGAAGCCGGTCCACGAGCGTGGTCTTGCCATGGTCGACGTGGGCGATGATGGCGATGTTGCGTACGTCGTTCTGGCGCATGATGCTCCGAAGGTCGAGGTGAAGGAAGCCTGCTTGAGGCGCACTACGCGCGGTGTGATTGCTACTTGCGGCCGATACGGCGGTTGCCGCCACGGCGACCCATGACGCCGCTTGAGAACACAGCGCGCGACTTGGTGTTGACCGTGCGGTCGGCCATCGGCACGACGCGGTCCTGGTACGTGAAGCCGGCATGGTCCTCACACACGAGCACCTCGCCGAGCACGCGCTCGATGTCGTGCAGCGTGCTCGTTTCCTCGGCGGCGAGGAAGCTGATAGCGCTGCCCTCGTTGCCCGCACGGGCGGTACGGCCGATGCGGTGAACGTAGTCCTCGGCGGAGTTCGGCATGTCGTAGTTGATTACGTGCGAGATCTCATCGACGTCGATGCCGCGCGCGACGACGTCGGTCGCCACGAGCACGCGGGTCGAGCCGCGCTTGAAGCCGTCGAGCGCATTCTGGCGCTGTGACTGGCTGCGGTCACCGTGGATCGCCGCGGCCGAGATACCGGCTTTGTCGAGGATGCGGTGCACGCGGTCGGCGCGATGCTTCGTTCGCGTGAATACGAGCACGCGGTTGAGGTCGCCGCCCTTGAGGAGCTCGACGAGCAGCTCGGCCTTCTGCATCTGGTTGACGGGGTAGATTGCCTGACGAATGTTGTCGGCGCGCTTGTGCGTGGGCGACGTCTCGATGCGGACCGGCTCCTTGAGCGTGGAACCCGCAATGCGCATGACGTCGGAGGACATCGTTGCCGAGAAGAGCAGGTTCTGGCGCTCGGTCGGGAGGAGCGCGATGATCTTGCGGACATCGGGCCAGAAGCCCATGTCGAGCATGCGGTCGGCCTCGTCGAGGACGAGGATCTTCACGCCCGAGAGGTTGATCGAGCCGCGGTTCTGGATGTCGAGCAGGCGACCGGGGGTTGCGATGACGAGGTCGACGCCTCTGCGAAGCTTCTGCAGCTGCGGCTCGTAGCCGACACCACCGTAGATGACCACCGAACGGTGACCGGTGAACTTGCCGGCATCGCGGGCGACTTCGCCGATCTGCACGGCGAGCTCACGGGTAGGGGTGACGACGAGAGCCTGGATGCGGCCCTTCGCCTCGATGCGCTGCAGGAGCGGCAGAACGAACGCGGCGGTCTTGCCGGTTCCGGTCTGGGCGCAGCCGACAACGTCGCGGCCGGCAAGTACGTGCGGGATGGCTTCGTTCTGGATGGGGGTAGCAACGGTGTACCCCATTGCTGCCACGCCTTTAAGAAGGCGCGGCTCAAGGCCGAGCGATTCGAAACTCAATTGTTCTCCTATGCTGGGCGCTTCCACGCCACGATTGCAGACGCAGCTGATCCGAACGTCTGCGAACTTGCACAGCACAGGACAACCGAGTCTTCGTTTAGGTTTGCTGGCGGATTATAGCAGGTTACGAGCCAATTGCCGAATCAGCGAGGCCGCGGAGTGCATAGACGCGGTCGATCACGGCTCCTGAATGCCGGCGCGTCCACCCACGAATTCGCGATACTCGACCAGCATTTCGTCCAGCTCGGCGTAGCTGCCGGCCGTGTTCGCGCGCTCCCGCACGTACGTGGCGCCCGGCATCTCCCGGATGTACCAGGCAACGTGTTTTCGCATGCGCGTAAACGCGTGTTCGCCCCCGAACGCAACGAGCGCCGCGGCGTGCTCGCGCGCCATATCGATACGGTCGAACGCTGTGGGTGGCGCCAGCACCTCGCCTCGATCGATGAGTGCGCGAACTGCCGAGAAGATCCACGGGTTTCCCTGCGCGCCGCGGGCGATCATGACCGCGTCGACGCCCGTGCGCTTGAGCATCGCAAGCGCATCCGCCGCCGAGAAGACATCGCCGCTGCCGATAACCGGCACCGAAACCGCCGCTTTCACGGCCGCGATGACGTCCCAGTCGGCACAGCCGTGGTAGAACTGATCGCGCGTGCGGCCATGCACGGCGATCGCCGATGCGCCGGCCGCTTCCATCGCGCGGGCGAACTCCACGGCGTTCACGCTCCCGGCGTCCCAACCGCTGCGGAACTTCACCGTCACCGGCACGTCGGCCGCCTCGGCAACGCGCGTCACGATCTCGGCCGCAAGCTCGGGCGTGCGCATGAGCGCGCTTCCCTCGCCTTTCGAGACCACTTTGCTGACGGGGCACCCCATGTTGATGTCGATGAACGCGACGTCGTCGCCGTACTCCGAGACGATGCGCGCGGCCTGCTCGGCCATGAGCGCCGGCTCCGCGCCGAAGAGCTGCACGCCGCAGGGCGTCTCGGCGGGGTCGAAGGTGAGCAGCGCGCGCGAAATCGCGGCGTCCGGGTTGTAGTGCAGGCCCTTCGCGCTGACCATCTCGGTGTACGTGAGCCCGGCGCCGAGGCGCTTGCAGATGCCGCGAAACGGCGCCTCGGTGATGCCCGCCATGGGCCCGAGGACAACGTTGCCTGAGGAGAGCAGTGTGCGTATGTCGGGGCGAGGGGTCATACGAGAGCGCACCGGGCAGGCGGCTGTAGCGGCCTGGTCATCATCACAGCGCGCGCGATGGGAGAGTGCCGAGAAGCGCCCGTAGCCCAGCCGCCGCGTCAGGCTCGAGGTTCGCCATCGCCGTCACGCCATCGGTCATCCGCCTCTCCCAGCCGCGACCGCGACTCTCGGCTGCCTTCCACGCCCGCTCGACGTCTCCGGGTCGATCCTCAAGGAGTGCGCCCAGAACCTGCGCGGCTTGCCGGAGATCCTTCTCGCGCTTGACGTGCATGCCCACAGGACGCTCGCCTGCGACGATGAGCTTGTGGATGGCGAACCGAGCGGGGTCGGGGACGTTGACCAACACGGCACCACCGCTCACGACAACCCCTCGAATCGACCCATCCATCACGAAGTCCAGGTATCGCAGGGGCTGGGCTGCGGTCTTGAACCGAGGAACCGCCACACTCCCGAGGCCGCTCGTGCGCGCGGGCGTGAGCATGTCGACCCGTAGCCCCTGGCCGCGAACTTTGTAAGAGGTCGACGGACTCCCGGGGTCGAAGCCCGGAACCGGCAGGAACCCCATCTCGAGACTCTCGAGCGCCCCGGGAACATCCGCGCCGATATGGGGCACGGCGACACTCAGGCGCGACGCTGCGGCAACATCGACGTCCTGTGTGTGAAGTGCCAAGCCCCGCCACTTCACGCCGAGCAGATTACCGATCACAGTGAACGCGTGCGTTCCGACCAGTACACCACCGAGATGAAACACGCCGACGTCGGCAAGAGCGCTCATGACCCGAGCCGAAGGAGCATCCGTCGTCAGCACGCCACCCGCCCGAAGAAGCGAGCACAACCGGCGAATCGACTCCGCGTCACCCGCGACACCCTCGCGTCCCTGGACGTAGCGCCGGGCGACGGCGTCAAGCACCTCATCTCGACGGCCCATATACGTCTGGTGTTTGGTTCCGCCAGGACCCATGTGCTGGAAGTAGTAGTACTCCTGGCCCTTGATGCTCTTGGTGACGAAGCCCCCGGGGACATGCCCGATGGTTCGCTGCGCCTCAAGCATCGCGAGGCGCTCGATGAGTTCGGCATAGAGCGTCTGCACCTCGAGCGGTTGCCTGTCCACGGTGATCTCCCTCGAGAGGTTATACGCAGGTTACTCCAACCTTGCGTATAACTCAAGAGCCTCACCGAACAGTGTTCATGACAATCGGACGGGGAGCCGCCTGAGCGGACACTACCTGTAGTCGATCGACTCCGCCGATGATGCGGCCGATCCAGTCGCTCGCGGAACTCACGGGGTAACCGCAGCTCGCACGCTGCCGAGCAACTCCGCGATGCCAAGATCGTTCGCCCAGCGGTCGAGATACTCCTCATCGAGCACGCCGTGGTGCAGGTCATACACGCCCACTGCGTCGCGGACCTGGCGTTCGCTTCCGCCGCTCGCCGCCGCCCACTTGAGTTTCTGGAGGATCGTGTCCTCGGGAGCAGAGACCGAGAACTCTATACCGAAAGCGGCCGTTCTGGTGCGGCGTGAGAACCGGCTCGCATCGAACGGCTCGTCGGTGAGTGCCCAGAAGTCGATCTTGTCTCCGGAACGCGTGTCGATCAGATTGAACATGCCGCGGCGAGCCAGAGCGTCTCGTGCAGCCAGGTCATCGAAGAAGTACGTATCGGCACCAAACGCGGCCGCCAGCGACTCGATCACGCGTGCGTCCACCTCGATGACAAGGTCGATATCGTGCGTTGCGCGCGGCTCACCCTGCAGACTGGATGCGAGCGATCCGCTCAGGAAGTAGCCCACACCGGCGGATTCGAGCGCCGTGACGGCCTCGCTCAGGAGTTGCGACTGCGACACAGCTCGAGCCTCTCAAGGTAGCGGGTGTGAAGCTCCGCCTCCGACGCGTCCGGGTAGCGCGCCTGAAGCCCGGCGCGCAGCGCCTCGTGCGTGAGCTCGGACAGCTCGAACGCTTTTGCGAGCCGCTGCTCCGGCGTCATACGGCGAAGCGTCTCGATGTAGATGCGCCTGTTCGGCTGCGGTTTGAGTTCGGTCCCCATCGTGATTCGCCTCCTCGCCGAGTGTAGCATCCGGCATCGACAAGCGATCCCGCTGCAGCCTCCGGTCGAGCTACCGCCTACCGCACACGCAGCATCCGCGCGTTGATGGCAACGATGACCGTCGAGGCCGACATGAGCAGTCCGCCGACGGCCGGGCTGAGCACGATGCCGACACCCACGAGCACGCCCGCAGCAAGCGGGATGGCGATGACGTTGTAGCCGGTCGCCCACGCAAGGTTCTGCAGCATCTTGCGATACGTCGCACGCGCGAGGCTGATGATCGTCGCGACGTCCGCCGGGTTGCTCCGCACGAGCACGACGTCGGCCGTAGCGACCGCCACATCGGTCCCCGCGCCGATCGCGATGCCGACGTCTGCCGAGGCAAGCGCCGGTGCGTCGTTCACGCCGTCGCCCACCATCGCGACAACCTTGCCCTCGGCCCGCACGCGCTGGATAGTCGCCGCCTTTTCGGCGGGGAGCACCTCGGCGAAGAAGCGCTCGATGCCAAGTTCCGCCGCGACGCGCGCGGCGACCGCCTTGTTGTCGCCGGTGAGCATAATCGACTCGACGCCCATCTCTTGGAGACGACGGATCGCCTCGATCGACTCAGGACGAACGACGTCGGAGAGCGCGATCGCGCCGAGAGGAGCGCCGTCGCGCAGCACGAAGACGACCGTGCGGCCGCCCTCGAAGAGTTCGGCGGCGGCTTCGGGCGCGGGGATGCCCTCCTCGGCAAGGTAGCCGGGGCTCACGACGGCGACGTCGCGCCCGTCAACGCTCGCCCGCGCACCCTTGCCCGGAATCGCCTCGAAGCCGGTGACCGCAGCGAGCGGCTTCGAGGCATCGGCGATCGCGCGTGCGATGGGGTGCTCGGAGTACTGCTCGACCGACGACGCCAGAGACAGGATCGCGTCTCGGTCAAGGTCGCCGAGCAGCACGACGTCGGTCACGCCGAAGCGACCCTCGGTCAGCGTGCCGGTCTTGTCGAAGATGACCGCGTTGATGGAGCGCGCATTCTCGAACGCCATCCGGTCGCGCACGAGCAGTCCGCTTCTCGCGCCGTACGCCGTCGACACCGCGACGACGAGCGGGATCGCGAGTCCGAGCGCGTGCGGGCACGCGATCACCATCACGGTCACGGCACGCTCGACCGCGTATGCGAGCGGCCTGCCGAGCACCATCCAGGTCGCGAAGGTCACCATGCCGCCGCCAAGCGCGACGAACGTGAGCCACATCGCGGCGCGATCAGCGAGGTCCTGAGTCTTTGACTTCGATTCTTGAGCCTCGCGCACGAGCTCGACGACCTGCGCTAGGAACGACTCGGCACCGGTGCGCCGCACGGTCACCACGAGCATGCCCTCGCCATTGACGGCGCCGCCGATCACCTCGGCCCCGACCGCCTTCGACACGGGGACCGACTCGCCGGTGAGCATCGACTCGTCGACCGACGAC
>JBBQIR010000072.1:0-10476 GCA_038325105.1 Coriobacteriia bacterium | reverse complement strand
GCGAAGTGACCGATGATGAGCTGGTCGGCCCCATCGCCGACGCTCAGCGTGAACTCGGCCGCGAGGTTGATGTGACGCTCTATCGCCCCGAGGAGTTCCGTAGGCGCCTTGACGCAGGCAACCACTTCTTGCGCACAACGGTGGATGGGCCACGCATCGACCTGATCGGAGGGCCTGATGACACCTGATGCTCTGGAGGGTCTGCCCACCTCGGCTGCAGAGATCGCGGACCTGTACGAACGCTACCGCATCGCGTTGGCGGATTCGGCTCTCGCGGAGCAGAGTGCAGATGGGCGCTATGTGGACGCGTACACAGCCGGTTTCCTGCTAGCGAAGATTGCCGTGAGGGCATCGGGCTATCGCGTCCGAGGCGGAGAGAACCATCGCGACATGTTTGGCGTCCTTCCGTGGGTCATGGGCAGCGATGCCCAGGGATTCGCCGACGCGATGGACGCTGCGCGGAAACGTCGCAATGCGGATCTCTACGACGCCGCTGGGTTGGTGGATGAAGGTGACGTTGCTGCGCTACTGGCTCGAGTCACCGGCTTTGATGGGTTGCTGCGCGCATGGCTCACGCAGAAGCATCTGGACCTGATGCGGGACTAGGTGCGGACTCCTTGGCGAGTCGTGTCTACCCCCATGGCTATGCTCCTCTCTCGATGAGAGGAGCGGGACATGGCAGATGGGCACGCGCGGGACGAATGGACGGACCCCACTGAGCTGGAGGGATTCGAGCAGATGCTCATCGAGTCGGCCGAGGATCTGCGGAGCGCGGAAGAAGCAGCGGAGCAGGCGGCGGAGGAGGCCAGGGTCTTTGCAAAGGAGCTGGCCACTTCGGCACGTTCGGCTGTGCTCGCGCGACGTGGCGTTGGTGGATTCGCGGCCGTAGGCGGGATGGCAGAAGCGAAGGCCGAGTTGCTGGTGTCACTTATCGAGCCGATGCTCGACCCCATCATGGCCGCGTCCTACAACATCGAACCCGGAGCGAAAGTGCTGCTGTGGGGACCTCCAGGATGCGGCAAGACGATGTTCGCCGCCGCAGCTGCCGTGGAGGCCAAAGCGGAGTTTCTGCCCGTTACGATTGCTGACATTCTCGGCCCGCACATTGGCGAAGACGAGAACAATATGGCGCGTGTGTTCGACGAGGCCCGCGAGGCAGCGCCCTCGGTGCTCTTCATCGATGAAGCGGATGCGCTGTCTCCTCGGCGAAATGACGTGGGAGTGTGGGAGGCCGAGCGGCGATTGACCAACGCGTTCCTGCAGGAGCTGGACGGCACCAAGGACAACTGCGAGCAGGTCGCGGTCATCGGTGCGACCAATCAGCCGTGGCTGATGGACTCGGCTGTCAGGCGTGCGGGCCGGTTCGATCGGCTTATCTACATCGGGCTACCTGACGTGGTGGCCTGTGAGGAAATCTGGAGCTTGGCTATTACGGGCCTGCCGCTAGGATCTGATGTCTGCACGACGACGCTGGCGGAGCTCAGCCTCGGTCTGACCGGGGCCGAGATTACCGAGGCGGTACGCCGCGTTCAGAAGGCAGCGTTCATGGAGGCGCGAAGCCGTCAGCAAGTGGTGGACGTGCGGATGCTCGACCTCCTCCTGGCGCTTCGCGAGACGAGACCCCGCAACGCGGATTGGTTCCGCGGCGTTCCCAAGGACTTCGCGAGGATGGAGCCGCGAGTGGTGCTAGATGCTCGGCTGATGGCGGACTTCGCCTCGAGGGCACAGGCGGATCGACTGGCCGCCGCCATCGCGCAGTGGGCCGAAGGCGAGGTTGCGGGCTGGGACGACTTCTCGGCAGCTTAGGGGTGGTGGCGCGCGTCTCGTTCGCCGATGATGAAAGCGAGGGAAGGGGAACCCATGGTCACACCTGTAAGTATCAGGCCGCTCAAATCGAGCGACCCTCTGTCGAAGTCGACCTTCATGAAGGGGCAGCAGTGCCCCACCACGCTGTACTTCCAATTGCACACAGACGCCAAGGCCACCGACGCATCGACTGCCGACGAGGCGCGGTTCGCGTTGGGAAATCAGGTGGGCGCTCTCGCGCGTCAAGGCTTTGAGTCGGTGTATGGCGCGGACAAGTGCGAGCTCATCGCCGCCGAGTACTGGCAACAGCCCGAAGCGGTCGTCCAGACTCTCGCCGCGATGCAGGCAGGCAAGCTCGCGATCTTTGAGGCGGGGTTCACCTACGGGCAGGTCAAGATCCGCGTTGACGCCATCGAGCGAGTCGGAGAAGACGAATACGACCTGATCGAGGTCAAGTCGACGGGTTCGTACAAGAAGGCGAAGCACCTGTGGGATGCAGCCATCCAGCTCTGGGTGGCGCGCGGCGCTGGCCTGAACGTGCGGCGGGTGAAGCTGATGCATTTGGACAAGACCTACCTGTGGCCCGGCGGTGACTACGATCTGCAGAAGCTGATGACCACCACGGACATCACTTCCGAGGTCGAGGAACTCCAAGAGGTCGCAGGCGCCGAAGTGGCGCGGCTGCTCACAGTCCTTGCGACGGACTCCGTGCCCGCACCGCCTGCGGGCGTGAAGTGCGACTCACCGTATTCGTGCGTGTTCACCGACTACTGCGAGTTCATTGTCGACGGCCCAGAGCACCCTATTCGCGAGCTGCCCTACTGTGACCCGTCGAAGAAGGTCTACCAGGCCCTGGAGCTGGCCGAGATCGAGGAGCTCTCTCAACTTGACGACGATGGCGCACGCGAGATGCTATCCCGTGAGGATCAGTACTGGACCTGGAAGGCCACGGTCGACGCCAAGCCGTACATGCTCGACTCGGCCGAGGCGTTCTTTGGCGCCATCACGTACCCGATGTACTTCCTCGACTTCGAGACCGTGAATCCCGCATTGCCGCTCTTCATCGGAACGGCGCCGTTTGAGGTCATCCCGGTGCAGTACTCGATTCATGTGCTGTCCCGCGAGGGCGGTGAGCTCAAGCACCTTGAGTACATCGCTCATCCGGGCACCGCGGACCCGCGACGCGACCTAGGTGAGGCGTTGCTTCGCGACCTCGGCACCGAGGGCACGATTCTCGAGTGGCATGGCAACGGGGGCTACGAGTCCATTCGCATTGCGACGATGGCCACGCTGTATCCCGGGCTGGCGGACGCCCTGCTTGCGCTGAACGACCGGATGCTGGACCTGGCCGAGCTGGTCAAGAAGTCGTTCTTCCACAAAGACTTCCACGGGAGTTACTCGATCAAGGTGGTTCTGCCTACCTTGGTGCCGGATATGCGCTCGTACTCGAGCATGAACATCCACAACGGCGATGAAGCGGCGATTGCGCTCGTTCGCGTGCTCACGGATGTGTCGATGCCGGATGCGGAACGAGAGCAGGTGGTTGCGGACCTGCTGGCCTACTGCGAGCTCGACACCGAGGCCATGGTTGATGTGTGGAAAGCGTTGCTCGCGCACCGCGAGTTCCACGGTTGTGTTCGGACGCCAGAGGTGCTCGAGAAGTGACATGGGGATGACGTGCTCGTCAGTCGCCCGGAGCCCAGGCATTCATGGGAGGATTCACCAGTGAAGAGGATTGCGAGTTATACAAGCGAGGTCGAGCAGCGTGACGGTCGCAGCCTCGATGAGCTCGTCGGGGAAATCGGTGTGGATGTCCTGTCATGGCTACGAGGCGGAATCCACGAGTGGGACTATGCCGAACCGGAGGACACACCGTTGATCAGGACGCTGCTGCGGATTGACGGGGACCTGCATCGCAACGGTGTGCTGCTGTCGGTTTCCCGCGAGGCCGAGGCAAGGCGGCTGGTCTCAATGTTCGAGGTCCATGCGTCGCAGTCGCTTCGCGCGACCGATCGTGATCCCTCACAAGCGTGCGCGCTCCGGGTATCGATCATGTCGGACGGAATCGACAACTTCCTAGAGGTGCGCTACTAGAAGTGAGGTCTTGATGTGACCCACGACGACTTCATGCGTCGGGCAATTGAGCTGAGCCGCGAGAAGATGAACGCCAATGACGGCGGTCCCTTTGGCGCCGTCATTGTGCGCGATGGGGAGATTATCGGCGAGGGCTGGAACCGGGTCACCAGCACCAGCGACCCGACAGCACACGCCGAGGTCACGGCTATCCGCAACGCATGCTCGAACAGCGGCAATTTCTCGCTCGAGGGCGCAGTGATCTACTCGAGTTGCGAACCGTGCCCGATGTGTCTCGCCGCTATCTATTGGGCGCGCATCTCCAAGCTCTACTACGCGAATACCAGCGAAGATGCTGCGGACATCGATTTCGACGACGAGTTCCTCTACCGCGAAATAGTGCTGCATGAGGCGCATCGCACTCTGCCCTCTGAGCGCATTCTCGGCGGTGAAGCCATCCTTGTGTTTGACGAGTGGCACGAGAAGGCGGACAAGATCGCGTACTGAATCGACGGTCGTGGGTTGGCTCAAGGGAGGCACTTTGATCAGCGCACAGGCGGCATTCAAGCTCTACGAAGCAGCACTCATCCGACGCTGGAGCGACTACGTCACGCCAATTGAGCTCGATGAGCTTTCTCGACAAAGCCACGTAGCCGCTGCCGCGTTCGTCATCGCATCGGAGGATAGAACCTTTGCAGACGCTGAGTGGCAGGCTCTCGTGGAGTTGATTCTCATTCGGTATCTTCGCCGCCTCGCGCTGAGCGACATCCAAGCACCCGTCTTCAACCGCATCTACCAAGGCGAGACCCGCCGGCGCATCGATTCATTCGTACTCGACGAGATCGGTTGGCTTGCCGAGGAGATGGGCCCTGTCTTTGCCGAGCGAGCGGGTGAGTACTACCTGCGTGAGCATGACGAGGAGCCGAGGCGCTACGCCTGTTCGGCGCGAGTGCTCGACGCGGCAGGCGTACTCGTGAACCAGTGGGAGTTCAACCTCTTTGCGCCACTCAACACCCAGCATCGCCATCTGGTTCGGGCTCGGGCCGATCTAAGCGCGCAGTCACTGGAGTTTGCCGACATGCCCGGGGTGCGCCACCTGACGGTCGATCCCGGCTTTCTACAAGTCTACGGTCAGCTACGGTCGCAGAACCGATGGACTCGGCTGCACACGGCACCCGAGTTCTCCGTCGCCGCTCACTGCTTCGTTGTCGCTACGCTCTCCTTCTGCTGGATGATGGCCAACGGCATCTCCGGCCGTCGTGTCGCAAATGCGTTCTTCGGCGGCGTCTTTCACGACTTGGCTGAATCGTTGACCAAGGACGTCTCCAGCCCGGTCAAGACAGGCAGTGGACTCTCCGATCTGCTGACCCGGATCGAACACGAGCTGCTCGAGGAGGAAATCTGGCCCTTGCTTCCGGAGCGCTCGGCCTCCGGGCTGCGCCACTTCGTCGTAGACGAGTTCGCCGACAAGGTGTTCCGGGATGGCCGCTCTATCTGCGTGGGTGCGTGCGACCTGGACGCGCCGGGCGACGTGCTGCCGTACGACGGAAGAATGCTCAACGCGTGCGACAAGCTCTCGGCATCGATTGAAGCTGCATTCTCGATCTCCAACGGCGCCGGGTCGGATGAGCTTAAGCGAGTTCTGGGATACAACGCCGGTCGCTTCTCGGACGATGGTGCTGCGTTCGGCTTAGCCGGGCTGTTCGCGACGCTTGCCGAGTAGACGCGTGTCCCACGCGCTTCTCATCCACGACGAAGCGTGCGAACGCGTCTATGTGTACGTGGACGGGATCTTGGTGTTGGATCTCCCAAAGTCCCAGGACGACTGGCAGGCCGATGTGGCAGAGGTTCTGGCGAGTGTTCGCGAAGCCAGCGAAACCGCAGGCTCGGTCGACGCATGCGATGCACCTCCACCGGATCTGTCGGGCTGGAGTGGGTTGCTGCCGATCGAACGCTATGGGGAGGATTCACTCGGCGGGATCATCGACGCCTTCTCGCTTGGTGTGGTCGCGACGATTTTGATCAACTCGGAGTGGGTCTTTGGTCAGGACTTCTTCTTTCCCGGCGATGCGCCCTGGTGACACCCCAGATAGGAGCGATGACGGCAACGTTTTCGTGGCCCAGGAGCTTGGCGGCATGAACGGTTTCGCGGTTGCGGTTCGAAGAGGCCAGCCCCAAGGCGCCGCTCGAGTCGGAGGTGTTCGAACGCTACCGCATCGCGTTGGCGGATTCGGCTCTCGCGGAACAGAGTGCGGACGGGCGCTATGTCGATGCATACACAGCCGGTTTCCTGCTAGCGAAGATCGCCGTGAGGGCATCGGGCTATCGCGTCCGAGGCGGGGAGAACCATCGCGATATGTTCAGCGTCCTGCCTTGGGTGATGGGTAGTGACGCTCAGGGTTTCGCCGACGCAGTGGACGCCGCGCGGAAGCGTCGCAACGCGGACCTCTACGACGCAGCGGGGTTGGTGGATGAGGGCGATGTCACGGCGCTGCTGGCTCGAGTCACAGGCTTTGAGGAGTTGCTGCGCACATGGATCGAGTACAGGCATCCGGAGCTCATGCAGAACTAGCTGTGCGCAGGCACCACCCGCGAGTCGTGGGGGGCACCCGGTTGCGGAAAGACACTGTTCGCCATTGGGACCGGACGTCTGCACAAGATGCCAACGATCACCGCGCCAGCATCAGCCGATCAGGCGCGCGATGCCAGCTTTCAGGCTACCCCAGTCGTCGGTTCGATCGATCACCGTTGTGACCACATCGGGACCTGTCTTGAGACGGCCGCGAACAATTGCTGAGCGATAGCCTGCCGCAAACTGTCTCGGCACTTCCGGCCAGTAGATGCCGAAGATCGCTTGGAGAAGGCCAAGCACCGGTGGGATGCTGCGATTCAGACGTGGGTTGCCAGAGGCGCGGGGGTCAAGATACGGCGCGTCAAGTTGATGCATCTCGACAAGACGTATCTCTGGCCTGGGGGTGAGTACGATCTGGAGAGACTGCTCACTGCGACGGACATCACGAACGAGGTAGAGAAAGTGCAACCCCTTGCGCAGGCCAAGGTGACGGAACTTCTTGAGATCATCGAGGCTGATGTGCTGCCCACACCGCCTGGTGACGTGAAGTGCGGCTCACCGTACCCGTGCGCATTCATGGACTTCTGCACCTTTGTCGAAGACGGGCCTGAGCATCCTATTCGCGAGTTGCCCTACTGCGACCCGTCGAAGAAGATCTACCAGGAGTTGGAGGCAGCGGGGCCGTCTATGGCCACGAAGTGAAGAAGTGGCCCGAGTTCCAGAAGCGATACGCGAAGGAGCTCGAGGCACACGAAGAGCTACTCGATCTGATCGGCGACATCGAACGTCACCGGAAGACGGTCACGATATTGTTCGGCGCTAAAGACGAAGAACACAACGAGGCTGATGTGCTCGTCGACGTGCTCAACAAGAGGCCGAAGGGCCCGGACACGCCACACCGCATGAGCTCTGGCCGCAGCGAATCGAGGTGGTGTCACCCGCTATGCCGGGCTGGTCCAGTCGTCAGGCAGCTTCCCTGTGGCAACGATGTGGAGCACGCGAGAGACCTCCTCGGCAGAGAACTCGACGGGGTCATATTCGCTGCCGTACCAGCTCTCGAGTTCGTCATGCTCGGGATGCTCGCGCTGTGCCATCACGTCCAGGAATTCCGAAAACCCGTGGACACCGCCGCAGTCCTCGGGCACCGCGGCGCGTCGGCCGTCTGTGCACCGCGGATAGAAGACGTCGGGCTCGGCGCGCGCCACGCTCTCGACCGCGACCGTATGGGTCCAATCATCGCCGAAGTCGTAGCGGTAGGTGAACGTGCGAACACCCAC
The DNA here is from genome assembly GCA_038325105.1 of Coriobacteriia bacterium. Classification (GTDB taxonomy): domain Bacteria; phylum Actinomycetota; class Coriobacteriia; order Anaerosomatales; family Anaerosomataceae; genus WSXY01. Next base: position 2,748 of record JBBQIR010000072.1, on the reverse strand, counting down.
GCGCGACAGGTCGCCTAAGATGACGGTTTCCTCGGGGATCGTGGAGTCCCCCTCGGGGGACCAGTCGGTATCAGGAACGCCGTAGCGACGGCCCTCGATGTCGAACTCATGCAGGTGGTAATCGAACCAACCCATAGCAGCGTTGAGCACTCGATGTACTTGCTCGAGGTCGTACGAAGCGGGCACTTCGACGCGACGCCATACGGGCGGCTTCGTGCCTCGCAGCGTGATCTTGAGGGTGACCACATGGTCTGCGTGAATGGCACGGGCTTCAGCGGCAGCTTCATCGTGCGGGTTCACGGACTCGTCGAAGGCAGTACCGCCCGCCGCTGCGCGTTCAGTGATATCAGAGAAGTCGAAGGTCATGAACCGGTCGAACAGCGGCGTGACCCTCCACCGGACCGCCTCATCCCAGCGAACCTGTGTCACCGGATCGCACTCCAGCAGTCCGAAGTCGACGAGGGGACGGAGAATTCGATGCTCGAGAGCCCAGTTGAGCTCGTCGTACGTGCTGCTTGCGCCGCTAAAGCGGCGTGCCCAATCGCGCCGCACCGCCTCCCACAGCTCGTCGTCGTGTGGCAGGCATGCCGCGAGCTGATCGGTCGTCTTCCAGTCGTGCGCCTTGTTGCGCAGCGCCCACAGCGTGAAGGGGAGGTGGTATTGCATCGATGAGTCTTCGGGCATGCCATCGGTCAGCGCGATGTTGGTCTTGTCGAACCAGCCCAGGAAGACTGTGCGGTAGAGCTCACCGAACAGCTCGCGGTCAAGCAGGCGTTCGGCGTTCTTGGTGATGTGGAACGACCCTCGGTACTTGCGCACCAAACCGGATTGCTGCAACACCACGCGGAGGTGGTAGAGCGCACGGACGTCGACTTCATCGACGTATGCGCGGCCGACAAGATCCTCGGCTCGAAGGCGTGTGGGCCGTTCGAACTCGCGCCATATGCGGGTGGAGAACGAGCGCGAGAGGTTGCCGAGCTTCTTGGTGGCCTTCACGTGGCCCTCCTCGCGAAGTGCCACGAGGAAGCGGCGCGTGTTCGTCAGCGTGCGCGAGTCCGACACTTCTCGCTCCGCCAGGTCATCGGCGAGAAAGAGCGGACCGGTAGCGTCGGAGAGTTGGGCGCGCACGAGCGCCTCGAAGTGCTCGGGCCGGAATTCGAGGTTGCGGTCAGGACTCATGGTTCACCTTTCACGCCGTGTCCGCCTCGGTTCGCACGAGTGTAGCGCGCGGTCGCGCGTGCGAAAAGTCCGTCACGGCCGCTCTTTCACATGCGGCGGGCCCGTTCGCGCATGTGAGTTGCGACCGAAGTGGGGCGTACATCTCATGCGGGGCGAATCGTCTCGCATCTCATGGGGCAGGCTGTTGAAAGAGGGCGAGGCACATGCCGAGAAAAGGAATCATGGCCGCAGCAATTGCGGTCGCGCTGCTCGTGCCGCTTGCGGCATTCGCGGTGTATCCGAACTACGACTTCGTAGACTGGGGAGGACCGGGCACCAATCCGGGCGAGTTCGACCTTGAGGGCCGTTTATGGGTTGCAGACTACGGCAACGACCGGCTGCAGTACTTCACCTCGACCGGAACGTTTCTCGGCGAGATGGGACCTAACGGTACCGGGGACGGAGAGTTCGATGGTCCCTCCGACGTCAAGTTCGACCCGCACGGGAACATGTACGTGGCGGACGAATCCAACAATCGTGTGCAGAAGTTCGCGCCGAGCGGCACATACATCACCGAGTTCGGGACTTACGGCACCCTCGATGGCGAGTTTGATGACATCGATGGCGTCGAGCCTCTGCGCGAGCGGTATGTGGCGGTCACCGACTACTACAACTCGCGCGTTCAGCGCTTCTTCTCCGCCGTTCCCACCGCCGAGGAACCGATTGCGGGCTCCAACCGGTTCTCCACCGCGATCGCCGCTTCGGTGGCTGGCTACCCGTCGGGGCTGATGGAAGACGCCGAAGGGTACAAGACCGTCATCGTCGCCACGGGTCGCAACTGGCCTGACGCGATCGGCGGTTCTGCGCTGGCAGGAGTGCTCGACGCTCCGATTCTGCTCGTCGACACCGACGCGCTTCCACCCGCGGTCAAGGCGGAAATCACGCGTCTTGGCGCCACGCGCGCGATCGTGCTGGGCGAGACGGCCGCGGTATCTGCTGACGTCGCCAGTGCGATCGCGAAGAAGACGACTAACCTGCAGACGACAGGCTTCGACTACACGGCCTTTGTCGCCACCGGCGACAACTTCCCCGATGCGCTGGCATGTTCGCCGATAGCTGCGGCCAACGGCTGGCCGCTGTATCTGGTGCCGTCGTCAGGTCTTCGTGACACGACCAAGGCCGCGATGCAAAGAGACGGTATCGTCGACGCACACATCTTGGGCGGTACGGCTGCTGTAGCCGCGGCCACCGAATCGCAGCTGAACACGCTGCTCGGGGATGCCAATGTGGACCGCATCGACGGCTCCACTCGGTACGCGACAGCCGTCGAGATCGCCATGTTCGGCCAAGACGAGGCCAACATGAACTGGACCTACACCGCGCTTGCGACGGGACTCGACTTCCCCGACTGGAGCGCCTTCTCGGTACGCTGGTAGCGAGCGAACAGCTGAGAAGGTGCCGTCGCGGTCCTGGGGGACCGTGAGTGTCATCGTGCCGACACGGGTTTTGAGCGTGTGCGGCTTGTAGCCGTTGCGCCGGCCCGTGCGCGAATCGGTGCGCTCGTGGGGCCTCGCACCGATGTGTTCTGTC
>JBBQIR010000071.1:0-10937 GCA_038325105.1 Coriobacteriia bacterium | reverse complement strand
GGACAGATAGTGTCTGCTCTTCGAACACTCGAGTGGCACACCCGGACCTCCGGGCAAGAATCACGATGCGGGCCAACCATGAACGCTCCTCGGTGCTGCTCGATCGGCTGCTCGACGGCGTGATCGATAACGCGACCTACCACACGAAGGAGGCAGAGTCTGGAACGGCGCTCGCAGCTTTGGAACTGCGCCGTGCGGAAGCTGATCGGGACTCGCTGCGACCATCCGTCGAGGCACAAGCACTAGCGCGGCTCGCGCAGGGCACGTGGATAGATTTCACCCGAGGCGATTTGGAGGCTAACCGCCGCACGCTCGCCGGAGTGCTTGTAACGCAACCGTGGACGATGGTCGCATAGCCTCCTACCAGTACAAAGACCCCTTCGGGGTTCTCGAAATGAGTCCCGAAGGGGCCTTCTTAAGTTCATGGTGGGCGATACAGGATTTGAACCTGTGACTTCTTCCGTGTGAAGGAAGCGCTCTCCCACTGAGCTAATCGCCCGTTCCGACCGTCAAAGACGGCGACGACCATTCTAGCGTTCCTGGCCAGCGAACGTAACCCCGATATTCGACCTACCGCGCGGGGCCCGAAGCGCTACTCCGTCATCAATGCGTCGACCTGGAGCCGCACGGCCTCACTGACTGCCACGGGAGCACCGAACACCTCTGTCCTCTTGATAGCGGACGCATTGGCGGCGATGAACGACGCGGCCGGTGCCGAGAGACTCTTAGGATCGGTCAGAAGCATGACGCCATGGTGCGATCCGCACACCGCTCCCCCGCCAAGCGCATCGGGGAAGTTGGTTCCGGTCGCAATACCGACGTACCCCGCATCGCCCCACCAGAAGTCGAGACCTCTTGTGGCGATGACCGCGGCGGTTTCGTAGCGGTTCGCCCCGGCAAGGCGGCTCACCTGCATGGTAACGCCGGGGAGCGCGTTAAGGCTGGACTCAACCACCCCAGAGACGGCAGCGGTACTGCCGGCGATATATACTTCTCGAACTCCGAGTCTTCCGATAACCGCCGAGCACTCCGGAGAGAGCGAGCTCGTCTTAGTCAGAAGCACCGGACAGCTTTGGCTATATGCAAACGGAGCAAGCGCCAGCGCGTCCGGAAACATATCGCCACGAGCAACGAACGCCATCTTCCCGAAAGCCGGACCCGTGAGGGCTGCGATGCGATCAGCAACAGCCGCAGATGTCGCGTACCGGTTGCTGCCGGACACCCGCGACACGCTTAAGCCGGCATTCACAAGGCTCCCCGCAACAGACGGGCTTACCGCCGGTTCGCCCCCGACGATCACCACGTTCTGCGCTCCAAGCCGATCGAGTTCGGACACCAAGCCTGTGGGGAGCGATGCGGTCTTCGTGAGCAGAACGGGGGCGTGGTACACCCCGGCGAGTCCCGCGGCGGAGAGCGCGTCAGGGAAGTCCTGCCCCGTGGCCACGACAGCGGTTGTTACACTGCCCGCGGCAAACGCGCCTTCGGAGAGGCTGATGGCTGTTGAATAGCGGTCTGCACCCGCGCTGCGAGTCGTGCCCACCCACACGGGCGTGGCGACCGTGCTGTATTCGATACTGTAGGTGCCGTTGCCCGTGAATGACACGACCTCGATGTAGTAGGTTCCGGTCGCACTGACGTCCCACATCACATGCTCGGGATAGGAACTGCCATTCGACCAGGCCAGCGGCGTCACGCCGTCGGGGCCGTAGAGGTAGATGTCGAAGTCCGTGCCGGCCCCGGCCGTCAGGGTCGCCTCGAATCGCTGCTCCGCCGAGAGTGTCCACTTGTAGAATGTGTTCGCATTCGTGAGACGGTCCAGTGCGCCGGCACGTGACCCGTTACCGGTTGGCACCACCATCGCGACGGCGGCCGTTTCGAACGCACCTGCAGGTACACCGGTCACAGACCAGGCCAGCGTGTACGCGCCCACACCGGACACACAGTGAACGTCCACGAAGTAGGTGCCCGCCCCACCGGGGGGTGCCTCAAAGACAAACGACTCCGCAGAACCCGGGTTCGACGAACCGCCGATCGGCAAATCATCGCCGAGGCCGGTCGCCCCCTTGTCGTAGAGATACACATCGAAGTCCGTGCCGACATCCGCAACGAGCGATGCCTGGAGGCGCTGGCCCTCTCCGATGGCGATCGCGTACACGTCATCGACGTCGGTCAGGTAGTCCAGGTCGCGATCCACGAGCGAGGATACCGGAACAACTCCCGGGATGTCGTCATCGGGTCCAAAGGGAACCGGGAGTATCTGCCACGTTACGGTGTACGTTCCTGATCCGCTGGCCGCATCGATAGCGACGTGATAGACACCGCCGCCGCCGGCCGGAACGTCGTAACTGAACATCTTCGGAAACGCATCCCCAAGCGTGCCAGCGATGGCATTCGAGACATTCGCGTCGGTAACATACGGCTGATACAGATACGCATCCGCATTCAAGGTGGCAGCACCGGAGATCACGACTCGCAGCCGCTGCCCCGCGGCCAATGTCACCGAGTACACGTCGGTGGGGTCGTCAACCGTACTGAGCGAGCCGACGACGGGACTAGGGGACAGTGGCGTCGCGCCTGCGATGGTATCGTCCGCGTCGAGGGGTACGAGCGCCCCGCTCTTGAGACTGCTCGATGCCCCGGGCGATGAGATCATAGCGGAGGTCTTCGCGGCCTTGATCGCGGCACCGGGTACGGCTACCGACGGCATACCTCCGGCAGCCACGGAAACCGGCACCACGCTGGCCACAAGCGCAGCGATCATGATGAGTGTGAGGTACCCGCGAGAACGTCGTGACTGTTGCTTACCCATGAACTGCCCCCTATCTGAAGACGCTATCGCCTCGGTCAGACCCCCATCCGCAGCCTGTGAAGGCGCGACGTGCAGACATTATTGCATACGTGACTGACACCATCGCCAGGCGTCTGCGACCATCGTGTCAAGGTCTCCCCGCTCCGGCTGCCAGCCCAGAACCGCCTTGGCTCGATCGGCCGAGGCGACCAGAACAGCAGGGTCGCCAGCACGTCTCGGGCCTCTCACAACGTCGATCTCAGTGCCGCTTGCCTGCGCGCACGCGCGCACTACCTCAAGGTTCGAGTATCCGCGCCCGTTGCCTAGGTTGCAAACACTCCCCGGTCCGCCGGTGTGCAGGTACTCGAGAGCCAGGACATGAGCCCGGGCAAGGTCGCACACGTGGATGTAGTCGCGGACGCACGTGCCATCGGGGGTGGCATAGTCGTTACCGTAGACCTCGAATTGTCGGCTCCCGGATGCGATAGCGTCCAACACTCGCGGAATGATGTGGGTCTCAGGATCGTGTGCTTCTCCAAGGCTGGCATCCGGCAGTGCCCCGGCCACGTTGAAGTACCTCAGCTTCACCGACGTGAGTCCCCATGCAGTTCCCGCCCGATCCAGTTCTCGCTCGAATGCGAGCTTGCTTTCGCCGTAGGCGTTCACGGGGACCGTCGGGTCTCCTTCGAGAATCGGAAGGCCCCGGGGCTCTCCGTACACAGCTGCCGTTGACGAGAACACCAGGTTGCGGACGCCCAACTCGGCCATAGCCTCAAGCATGACCTTGGGCCGTGTCACGTTGTTGTCGACATAGCGAGCGGGGTCAGCCTGGGACTCGGCGACCTCGATGTACCCGGCGAGGTGCATGACAGCATCAGCACCCGCAAGCGCCTGACCGACGACCTTGGCGTCTCCCACATCCCCGAAGACGAACCCCGCTCGGGTGTCAACAGCCTCACGGCGGCCCTTCTCGAGCGTGTCGATCACCACCACGGCGTGCCCTGCATCGAGCAGGGCACGCGTGGTGATCGATCCTATATAGCCGGCACCGCCGGTGACCAGGACGCGCATTGGGCTCCTAGGACTGCAGTGCGTTCGTGACCGAGGACTTCACCGCATCGGTGACTGCCTTCGTAGACCCGAAGATCTGAACCTGAGTGTAAGCCGTACCGTACTTCGTGATGAAACTTTCTGCGGGTCCGCTGAGTGCAGTCGGATTCGTGAGTAGCAGGACGCCATTGTTGGCTCCGCACGCTGCTCCGCCGCCAAGTGCGTCCGGGAAGTTCGTACCCGTCGCGATTCCAATGAAGCGTCGCCCGACATACCCATTATCAACGCCCCATGCGGCAAGTTCAGCCGACGTGGAATACCGGTCGGTGCCAAAGACCCTCTCGACAGCCATGTCTGAGGAGAGACTCTCGACCTGCGTGACCACGGTCGCCGAGACCGCATTCGTCGAACCTGCGACCACGACGTGTTCTACGCCAAGACCCACCAGTACGTCGTACGCCTCGGTACTCAGCGTGGTCGGCTTTGTGAGAATCACCGGCATCGAGTTTCGGTACGCGATCGGCGAGGCCGCCAGCGCATCTGCGAAGTTGTCTCCACGCACGAGAAATGCCTCGTAGAGGTAGTCCTCGCCGAGAACCTCGGCGACTCTATACGCGATCTCCGCAGAGGTCTCGTAGCGGTTATCGCCATACACGCGCTCGACCCATACGCCGTCCATATCGGCCAGCTGGTCTGCGACCGAGGCGGACACTGCGGCCTGTGAACCGATGATGACCACGTTTGTCGCGCCCAGTCGTTCAATCTCCGCGGCAACTCCTGCGGTGAGCCGCTTCGGCTCGGTCAGCAGCAGTGGTCCGCCGTACGCACCGGCCAGTGCAGATGCCGAGAGTGCATCGGGGAAGTTCGCTCCCGTGGCGAGCACCACGGTGTCAGCCGCATCGAACGTGACCTTGCTCGTTTCGATGGCGGTCGTGTACCGGTTCGTACCCTGCACGCGCTCCACGGGCACCTCGGGAATCGGCACATAACTGTCGAAGTGAAAGTCGATGTCCTCGACCAGACCGTCGGCCGTTACCACGACGTCGTCCGCATTAGCAGCCGACTCAACGGGAGTACCGGAGGATGTGTAGTACGAGACCTCTTCTTCGTACGCTTCAAGGTCCCACCGGTACGACACCGCGCGGTACGTGCCGGGATGAATACCTGTCAGCTGGTAGGTTCCATCTTCATTCCACGGGAACCAGTAGACACTCACCCAGTCGTTCTGGGCCTCGCTCCATGCGAGCAGATCAACACTCTCGCCGCCATCGAGCGCCGGGTATGGATGGTTCTCGCTGTCAAAGTTCGTTCCGGTCACCGAGCCCGCAACCTCAAGCTCTCCGGTCAGCGTGCCCGTGATTCCGGCCGTGAATTCCACAATTTCGGCCGCTTCCCACATGAGGGTGTCGCGGTAGTATTCGCCCGCGTAGACTCCCTCTTCAACGTCTTCGAACGACACACGCCAGTCGCCACCGCCGATGGCTCCCTTCGCATGTCCATCAGCGCCCGTGGTCCCGTATTCATAGCCGGACCACACGTCCTCACCGAGCGGACCCACCTGCTCCAGCGTTACAGCAATGCCGTTAAGCGGCGCGCCTGTTTCGGAATCAAGCACGGTGATGTCGTAGCCCGACATGCTGTCCCAGCTCAGGTCCATGTCGATCACTTCATCGCCGCCACTTACTACCTCAACGGGAGTGGCTGAGGCGAGATCAATCGCATCGTTGTAGTACTCAGAAAGGTGCCCCGGCGCGTTCGCCCACACGTAGTACGTGCCTGGCTCAAGCCTGAAGCCCACGTACCCGCCCAGATCTGAATCGGGCATCCCACCATCCACGAACTCCATACCGTCGGGGCCCTCCCGGTACACGCTCACCCAGAAGTCGAACGGTTCATCATTGGCGTCGTAGACGTGTACTCCCAGCCCTCCCGGCTCTTGCACGGGGGTCAACTCCGCGTCAACCACCGTGGAGACACCAGAGACTGCCGTAGCCTGTACGTAGGTGTCTTCGTAACCATCCGCCCAAAAGGAGACACCGTGGGTCCCAGCCGGAAGCGGCACTTCCTCGTCGGTGTCGTAGTCAAACCCGATGTCCAGAACGTAGTTGCCTTCTTCATCGGACGTGGTGACGAAGTACGCGCCGCCGGCATCAACCTCGACCGAGGCGTACTCGATTGGAAGTCCGGTATCAGCATCAGTGACCTGGCCGACGAAAGCGGTCGTCGCAACTGTTGGCGAGATACCACGGGTTGTGTGCTGGCCAAGTGAGATCGGACTAGCACCGCGATTGGCACCTGACGCGATTCCGGGAACGCTCATCACCACCATCGCCATACAGACGATCACGGACGTGAGCAAGCGAGACATACGACGCGCGGGAACCAGACATCGGCGCTCCTTGGCAAGTTGTGGCGGGCGCGATTGCCCACGTGAGTACCGTACCATCCGTGGGTGACAAGAACACACGTTATTCCACCACAACATGCCAAACAGATTGCGGGGCGATACGTTCTCGGCAATCGCCGGTATCTGACTACCGTCCGCTAGAGCGGCGTGTCCTTGTCCTCGGAATCGACAGGTGCCTCACGCGGCAGATGCACGGTGAATGTGGATCCCTTATCGGGATGGCTCCACGCCGTGATAGTGCCGCCGAGCAGCCGCGCTATCTTGAACGAGATGGCGAGACCAAGACCGGCCCCGTCGGGCTTGGCACGCCGCTCATCGCCAAACTGACTGAACGCTTCAAAGACATGTGGCAGGTCCTTCTCGGCAATACCCACGCCGGAGTCTTCGACCTCGATCACAACTACTTCAGAGTCGGCGGGGGCCGTTAGGCGCAGGATAATGTCGCCAGCAGGCGTGAACTTGACCGCGTTCGTAAGCAGGTTCAGAAGCAGCTGGCGCACCAGACGGTCATCTGAGTGCATCGGAAGTGGCCCACCGACCTCCTCATACCGGAACGTGAGCCCCTTTTCGATGCAGGCAGGCCGTATCGTCTCGGCGACGACGTCGATGACCTCAGTGAGATCGAAGTCGCACAGCTCCACATGCTCGCCGGAGCTCTCAATCCTGCTCAGATCGAGCAGATCGTTGACGAGCTCGAGAAGGTACCGACCCGATCCGTTCACCATGCGCATCTGCTTCATCTGTTCGTCGTTCAACTCACCTGCCATGCCGGACAGAAGTACATCGCTGAAACCGATCACGGAATTCAGCGGTGTGCGAAGGTCGTGACTCATGTTAGCCAGGAACAAGGACTTCGCCGCGCTCGCACGTTCCGCCTCGCTCATCGCTCGTTCAAGCTCGGATGTGCGCACGCTTACGAGTTCCTCAAGCCCGTTCTTGTAGCGTTCCACCTCGGTCTCAGCATATTGGCGGTTACCCATCTCGCTCTCGAGTGCCTCGTTTGTGGCGGCCAACTCCTGATTGACGGCATTCAGCTCCTGGTTGGCACCCCGCTCACGGAGTACTGCCGCTGTGAGCGCCTCCGCGTCGGCTTCATACTGCCGGGCCGGCACGAAAACGACCTGCCGGTTGTGAACATACACGCCGCTCAGACTCAGTCCGAATATTCCGATGAGTACGAGTGAGAGCGTGCGCGTCGTCGAGCCGGCGGCCCGGTACGCCTGCGCCAACGGTATGCGAACCGAGATAGCCGAGGAGTAGTCCCCGAGACTGCGACCAAAGCTCCGCACCGGCCCGTACTCCTTCACAAGATCCTTCGGCGCGAGTTCCGGATCTGAGTGGCACGGCATGCAGACTTCGACCATTCGCTCTCCACGTTGCATGACAACCACGTATGGTTGGCCATCGAATGTGCGAACGGATGACTCCTCGACCACGCTCGGATCTTCGTTCACTCGCTTGAGGAAGTCGACCTCGACCGAGTCGGCCTCGTATTCGGGACTTCGTGCGTTGACCGCACACTCCTTGTAGTAGTAGTCGTCCTCCATAAGCTCCGAGAAGCGACGTTGGATGTCTCTCACGGCATACGTCGACGACATCCATACCGGGTCGAAGTAATCAGATCCCTCGACCACCTTGGATATCTTGAAGACCCTGGGTTTCAACTCATCGCTGAAGTAGAAGTGAGTGGCGAGACTCCTCGCAACAATGATTTCGGCCTTCTCGTGCGCTTCGCGCCGGGCAAGCGCGTGGAGCGAGACGTTCACGGACACCACGACCGCGATCGCAACGACCAGAAACGTCGCTGTCCATACCAGCAGCAGGCTCGATCCTATGCGGCGACGAGCATTCATCGTGACACCCCACTGCGTAGGCAGTGACTGTATCCCCAGGCAGTCTGACTATAGCAGGTGGGACGGCCTCTTGGGGTTCAGTGTGTACCTGCCCCATCCATCAGCAGATTGGTCGCTCCCAATCGGATGACCAGCTGCAGTACCTAGTACGCGCCGCGCGCGAAGAGCACGGCCGGTATCGTGCGAACGATGAGCGACAGGTCGAAACTGACGCTCCAGTTCTCGATGTAGTAGAGGTCGAGTCGGACCATCTCGTCGAAGGTGAGCGTGGAACGACCAGAAACCTGCCACAGACCGGTCATCCCCGGCGGCACCTCCATGCGCCGCCAGTGATTCTTGTTGTACTTTGACGTTTCCCCCGGCAACGGCGGTCTCGGACCCACGAGCGACATCTCCCCCCGCAGTACGTTGAGCAGCTGCGGGAACTCATCGATCGAGAACTTGCGCATCCACCCGCCGCAGCGAGTCACGCGCGGATCGTTCTTCATCTTGAAGAGCGGCCCGCTGGCTTCGTTGTCGGCTTTCAGCTGCTCGAGGCGCTCATCGGCGTCGTTGCACATGGAGCGGAACTTGAACATGTGGAAGAGCTTGCCATCCTGCCCGACGCGAGTCTGCTTGTAGAAGACCGGGCCGTGGCTCTCGAGCTTGATCGTCGCCGCGAGCAAGAGCCACATGGGCAGCCCGCCAATCACGCCAATCGAGGCCAGGAGCAGGTCGAACACGCGCTTTGTCGCTAGATTGCCGCGCGAGAGCGAAACACGCTTCACGGTGATGAGCGGCACGCCCGCAAGCTCGCGCACGATCACGCGTCGCGTGAGGATGTCGAAGAGTCCCGAGGAGACATGCGTGGTGACGTCGAGCCCGCGAAGTTCACCGATCATGCGGGACACGATGTCATGGTCGAACGCCGAGGACGCGATGAGGACCGTATCCACGCGTCGGTCGCACACGATCGATGAGAGGTCGTCGGCGGCACCCAGGCACGGCACCTCATCACCGCAGAAGTCGAGGCTGAGATGCTCGGACTGCGAGGACGCCACGCACCCGATCGGCACGAGGCCGGTCTCAGGCGAGCGTTTCAAGAGCTGCACGATGTGCGCTGCCTCGGCGTTAGCACCCACGATGAGCGTCCGGCGAAGCAGGAGCCCCCGGCGGCGCATCGAGCGCAAGGTGTGGCGGACAACCAAACGGCCAGCCGACACCAGCACGACCGACAGACCGAACACGAGAATCGTCCACGCCCGAGACAGCCCGGGCATATGCGCCGCGTACGTTGCCAGGATGAACGCGACTACGCTCATTGCGAGGGCCTGCATCACCCGGCCGAACTCCCCACTGCCCCAGAAGAGCCGTTCGAGGTCGTAGAGGCCGCCGCGCCAGAGAAACACGAGCGAGATGCCGACTGCGATCCACGAGATATCGAAGTACGGGACGCGTTCAGAGAGACTCGTGAACGCCGTACCGCCGGTGAGGGTGTTGAAGCGGATGACAGTCGCGCCGAGCGTCGCCAGCGTCAGCATGATGACGTCGGAGAGCAGTAGCGCGGCAATAACTATCTGCTTCCGGGCCGCGGTCTCGACAAACCGTTGGCCGGAATCGTCCGGACGTACGTCCCCCACCGATGATCCCCTTCGTACCACGCGCTTGCAGGTATCGATTGCATTCTACATGACCGGCTGACACGGCCGTGTGCCGTGCCAGCCGGTCGCGTGTTATCTCGGCAGAACGTAGCCGTAGTCGGCGAGGACGCTCTTGGGGAATTCGAAGCGCACCGTAAGGAGCGGGTCGACGACCTGGCAGAACCTGAGGTTGCCGACGAGGCTCATGAGGAGTGCGGCGTCGTTGGTCGAGAAGCCGGCAACCTTCGTGAGGAATCCGTGCATCATGCCCAGAGCGTCTTTGTAGGCGGCATCCACGGTCTCTGCCGAGGCGATCACCGCAACGATCTCGTCGTTCTCGATGAACGGCGTGGGGAGATCCGGGATGCTCACGACCGTCGGCGTGAAGCGCACCTCACCGGGTGTCTCGGCACCGCAGATCACGACTTCGCCGTCGCCCATGACCGCGTGCATGTCGCCGCAGCCGAAGAGCGCGCCTTCCACGCCGACCGTGAGGTAGAGGCTCGCGCCGCTCGTGACGAGCGTGCAGTCCATGTTGCCGCCGTGGCCGCCGGGAGTGCTGTTGGGAATCGAGCCCTCGGCAGGTGCCACGCCGATGACGCCGAGCATCGGATTCTGCTTCACGACGACTTTGTCCTTAAACACGACGGTGTCGCCGCGATGCTCGAGGATGACCGTCTCCTCCTCGGTGATGAAATCGCCGAGTGCGCCGGCCTTCGGGATCGCGACCATGACCGAGGGGCCCGTGGCCTTGACCTCGTGCAGGTCGATCCTGAGCAGGTCACCGGGCTTGGCACCCTCGATGTAGACGGGGCCCGTGGCGGGATTCGTGATCGACCAGTCGAGCGTCTCGAGCGTATCGGCCGACGTCTCCAGCTGGCCGCTGAAGCAGTCGTGCGTGGTGAGCGAGACTTCCGTGCCCTGCGCAACACGCAGGACCGGCGCCGTATCGGGGCAGAACGCGAAAAACGCACTATCACGGGTCAGATCGCACGCCATGCTCATGACCTCCTTGATCGATAACGACTACGAAACCTCAGGCAGCGTCAGCTTCTTCAGCAGCCGCGACCTCACTCGCTTTGGTCTTCCGCTTAGAACCCGGCCACTTGAGCTCTTGTCCTCCGACAACGCCGCCGCGCCGCCAAATGAGCACGATCACCATGAGAACGGCAATCACGAGTACTTTTACAACGAACACGTCGAAAGAGACAACGTCGGCG
>JBBQIR010000070.1:0-11355 GCA_038325105.1 Coriobacteriia bacterium | reverse complement strand
GTCTGCTTCCTCGGCAGCCGCGACCTCGCTCGCCTTCGACTTCTTCTTAGAACCTGGCCACTTGAGCTCCTGACCCCCGACCACGCCGCCGGGACGCCAGATGAGCACGATGACCATGAGCACGGCCATGACGAGTTCTGTGAGGCCGAACACGTCGAACGAGAGCACGTGGGCGTTGTTGATCGACGCCTCCACCTGGCGGAGGACCTCACGCGCGATGGTCACGATCGTGGTACCGGCCACCGCGCCCGTGATACTCCCCGATCCGCCGATGACGAGCATGCTCAGCAAGATGAACATCTCGCCGATGTAGAACGACTTGGGCGAGAACGCAGTGATGAAGTGCGCCCAGACGCCGCCGGCAAGGCCGGCAGCGAGCGCGCTCAGCACGAACGCGAGGTACCTCGACCACACCATGTCGATGCCCACGGCCATGGCGGCGTAGCGGTCGTCACGCGATGCGCGCAGCCGCAGGCCAAGCGCCGATTCCCGTAACCAGTGAGCGGCGATAACCACGAGGACGGCTCCGATAAGCCCCACAGTGAGCGTCGTGTACTCGGGGATGCCGAAAAACGTCCTCGGGCCGTTGGTGACGTTGTCCCACTGCGTCATGACCACGTGGATCACGATGAGCGTGGCGAAGAGCGTGATGACGCCGGCGAAATCCGAGAGCCGCATGAGCGGATACCCGATGATGGCGGCGAACACGGCGGCCACGAGCCCGCCAATGAGAATCGCGGGCAGCACCGGCATGTTGAGTTCGACCAGCCACGGATACATGTTCTGAACGCCCATGCTCTTGAGCGCCGGCGTGGTCGAGAGGATTCCCGCCGCATACGCGCCGATCCCCACGAACCCCACGTGGGTCCACGACAGGATGCCCGAGTTGCCCATGAACATCTGCAGCGCGAGCACCATCATGAGGCTCACACAAAAGTACGTGTACACGTTAACCAGCAGCGTCGATCCAAAGTACTGAATGGCGATTCCCGAGACGATGAGCGGCACCAGGAGCAGCGGCAGCGTCGAGTGCTGCCGGGTGAACGTCATTACACGCTGCAGCACGCTCATCCGACACGCTCCTCGGTGTAGCCGCCCCGGATGATTCCCTCGGGCCTGAACAACAGGAACAAAACGACAATCACGAACATGAACGCGTCGCGGTAGCTGATCATGCTCGCCGGCAGCGTGATGCTGAGAACGTTGAAGAGCAGTCCGTACACGAAGCCGCCCACGACCGCGCCTGTCGGGCTATGCATACCACCCATGACGGTGGCGATGAAGGCGATGAGCAGCGGCGCGGACCCGGTGAGCGGGTCGACCGATGCCGAACGTCCGATCCAGAAGATCGACGAGATACCGGCGAGGAACCCGCTGATGATGAAGGCCGCGGAGATGACCAGGTTCGCCGGGACGCCCATGAGCCGCGTCGTGGTGAACTTGTCGGCTGCCGCGCGCATCGCCATGCCGAGAACGGTCTTTTTCATGAGGAACGACATGAGCACCAGCACAATGACGGTGGTGCCGATGACGAGCAGGTTGCGAACCGGCGTGGTCGCACCCCCGATCGTGATGGTCTGCGAAAAGAGCGCCGGCAACTGCACGGCACGCGCACGCGGCGACACCATGATGAGCACCACGTTCTGCAAGAAGATGCTCACCGCGAACGACGTAACGATGAGTGCCATGGGCGACTTGCTCCGAACCGGCCTGAACGCGGCCAGCTCCGTCAGGTAGCTCGTGAGCACCGCGGCAAGCACGCCCAGGAGCATAGTGGCCCACCAGGGAGCATGGAGCACCGTGGCCGAGAGGTAGAGCCCGTAGCCGGCGATCATGATGTACTCGCCATAGGCGAAGTTGACGAGCTTGAGGATTCCGTACACGAGCACGAGGCCAAGCGCGAGAAGTGCGTAGAGACTCCCCAGGCTGAGCGTGTTGATGAAGAATTCCAGGTTCATTTACAGCGACACCTCGCAGC
The DNA here is from genome assembly GCA_038325105.1 of Coriobacteriia bacterium. GTDB lineage: Bacteria > Actinomycetota > Coriobacteriia > Anaerosomatales > Anaerosomataceae > WSXY01. The sequence goes on along the minus strand of JBBQIR010000070.1, from coordinate 9,377 downwards.
TGTCGGCGTCTTCTCCACCGAAGTACACGTTGGCGATATCGACCTTGCGCTTAAGTTCTTCTGTCGTGCCGGCAAACTCCACTGCACCGTTGGCGAGCAGGTACGCCCGGTCAACGACCTCAAGCGCCCTCTCGGCGTTCTGTTCAACGAGCAGAATCGTAGAGCCGCGCTCGCGGAGTCCCTTGATGAGGGTGAAAATCTGGTCGGTCATGGTGGGCGACAGGCCGAGAGACGGCTCGTCGAGCATGAGCAACTTAGGGTGGGCCATGAGCGCCCGGGCGATTGCCAGCATCTGCTGCTCGCCGCCGGAGAGCAGGCCGCCGGCCTGCGTGAAACGCTCTTCGAGAATCGGGAAGAGCTCGAACATCTCCTTGAGATCCGCCTTGTAGCGGTCCCGCTGGTAACTCGAGAACGCCCCGAGGCGCAAGTTCTCCTCCACCGTGAGCGTGCCAAAGATGTCGCGACCCTCTGGCACAAGCGACACACCGCGCTTCACGATGACTTCCGGCTTGCGGTTGGTGATCTCCTGCCCCAGAAACGTCACGGTGCCCTTTACCGGGCGCAGCACGCCCATGATGGACTTGAGGGTCGTGGACTTCCCGGCGCCGTTCACGCCGAGGAGTGCGACCAGTTCGCCCTCGTTGACCTCGAGCGACACGCCGTGGAGGGCACGCACCGCGCCGTACGACGCAAACAGGTTCTCTACAGTCAGCATCGGCATCAGGCACTGCTCCCTAGGTAGGCGGTGACAACCTCTTGGTTGGCGCGAACCTCAGAAGGCGAACCCTCGGCGATCGTGCGACCGTAGTTGAGTACGTGCAGACGCGGGCAGAGGTTCATCATCAGGCGCATGTCGTGCTCCACGATGATGAGCCCCACGTGATACCGCGTCGGGATGTTCTTGAGAAGGTCGTGCAGCGTATCGGATTCTTCCTCGTTGAGTCCGGCTGCGGGCTCATCCAGGAACAGGAACTTCGGCTCCATGGCAAGCGCGCGCGCGATCTCGAGTTTGCGCTGGTGTCCGAATGGGATCTCAGAGCCGAGCACCTGGGCCCAGTCGGTGATGCCCAGGTCGTCAAGCAGCCTCTCGGCGATGACCGCAGCCTTGCGCCGCGGATGTCCCATGCTGACCGAGGCGACTTCGACGTTCTCCAGGACCGTGAGCTCGTGAAAGAGCCGAATCGTCTGGAACGTGCGGGCGATTCCCGCGCGCGCCACGCGATGCGGCTTGCGACCGGTCGTTTCGTGCCCGTCCACCTTCACGGTGCCGCTCGTGGCGGGCAGAAGCCCGGTAATGAGGTTGATGAGCGTTGTCTTTCCGGAGCCATTCGGGCCGATAAGACCGAGAATCTCGCCCGTCTCAACCGTGAAACTGACGTCGTCGACGGCCTTAAGGCCTGCGAACGACTTACAGAGGTGTGCTACCTCCAACACCGATTGTGAGTTTGACTCGCGTGGTTCCATGCACCCTCCAGGGCGTGAACCGTCATCGGACACGGTAGGTGAGAATTCCAGGGGAGAGCCCGCGAACGGACTCCCCCCTGGCTGAACACTCGCAGTACGGAGCTACGTTACGGCTTGGGGAGCTTCTCGGGGATCTTCCAGCCGAGGAACTTCGGCTTGCCCTCGGTCAGCTGAATCAGTGCCGCAGCCTTGTTGGGCTCGTGGCCGGATGCCGCATCGGACCAGTCGAGTTTACCGGTGAAGAGCTCGAATGTGGTGTCTTCCATGGCCTTGGCGACTTTTGCGCCATCGGTCGAGCCGGCCTTCTCCATGGACTGTGCGAGCACCATGACAACATCGTAGCCGGGCATGATCCACACGGCCTCAGGAGCCTTGGTGAACTTCTTCTCGTAGGCAGCCGCGAACGCGCTGTACTTGGGATTCGCGTCGTCTGAGAGGAAGCCGTGCGTATCGAAGTAGACCTCGCTGCCGTACTGCGCGCCGAGGGCCTCAAAGAGCGACGGGTCGTCGTACGAGTCGCCGCCGAGCACGGGCTGGGTCACACCACTCTCGCGAAGGGTGCGGATCATGAGTGCGAGGTCGGGCATGTACGACGAGATGTAGATGAAGTCAGGCTTCTCGGGGAGGGCCTTGATGCGCGCGAGCTGTGCCGAGACATCGGCCTGGCCCTGCGTGTAGGTGTCCTCGAAGACAACCTTGCCACCGAGCTCTTCGAAACGAACGATGAAGTACTTCGAGAGGCTCTTGGTGTAGTCGATGAAGTCGTCGGTGATGACGTACACGGTCTTGTAGCCAAGCTCGTTGTACGCGTACTCAGCGGTCACAGCGCCCATGGTGGTGTTCCACATGGAGAGCGTGAACTGCTTGTCGCCGAGCGCGGCCGAGCCGTAGAGCGGCGACGATGCGCACGGGGAGATGCCGACGATGCCGGCCGACTGCGCCTCGCGGGATGCGGGGCCGCCGAAGTCGAAGTCACTCGGGGCGATGATCGCGGACGCGCCCTGCTCGATGAGCTGCTTCGCGACGTTACCCACGGTGACCGGATCGCTCTTGCCATCCATGGCTACAAGCTCGACCTGCTTGCCGAGGATGCCGCCGTTGGCATTGAGCTCATCGACGGCGAGCTGGGCGCCACGAAGGGCGGGCTCGTCGAGGGGGGCCTGGATGCCGGTCTGGCAGAGCGCAGAACCGATGATGATCTTCTCGCTGGTCGTGCCGCCTTTGGTGTCGTCCTTGGCGGCGCAACCCGGCAGCACGAGCGCTACCACGAGCACCAAACTGAGAACTAGTGCCAATCGTTTCGTCACGTCTTCACCCTCCGTCGTCGCTTCGGGCACGCAACCCTCCGAGTAGATGCCGGCTCGGCGGGCACGGGCCCCCGTCCTCTTACCCTCACGATACTGAGGCCCACCTGTTACCAGGAGGTTTCTGAGAGCATAACGCATGAAAAACTCAGCGGCTAGCGGCGGAGATCTCGTTCGGTGTGTGAAATTTGTCACGACGTAAGATGCGCGCGCACGTGCCTGCCGGGAATGTCGGAGCTATTCGCACGCGGCTCCCTGGTGGCCTGATGGGTGGCTCATCGATGGACATAGATAACGCGAGCAGGCGGTATCGAAGCGCCTCGATACGAATATCGAGCGACGTCAATCTATCTGAATCGTCGGTCGGAGGTCGACGAGTGCGAGGCGACTACCGTCGGCCGCTCACCGCGGGTCCCGCCTCTACGCGGGGGCTCATGATTCAGTAGATGCACGCGTCGAGGATCGACAGCACCTCGTCGAGCACCTTCTCCGGCGCCCGGGCAATCAGCTTGACTTTGCGCGCCCGGAAATCGACTGACTTCACCTGCTCCACCATGACCACGCCCGTGACTTCCTCCCCGACGGGGACCTCAACGTGAAACGGAAAGCCTCGGTACGTGCGGGTGATCGGGCATACGATGCAGAGTCCGGTGTGCTGGTTGAAGAGGTCGTTGCTCACGACGAGGGCCGGCCGGCGTCCATGCTGCTCGTGCCCGGACTGGGGGTCGAATGTCAACGCGACGAAGTCGCCCTTGCGGGGTGTGTAGACGGCCATCTACCAGACTTCCTTGCCCTCGGGGGGTCCCCACATGACTTCATCCGGCGTGTAGTCATCGGGTATCCGGCTCACGAGCTCTTCGAGGTCGCTTCCGCCGCGAACGCGACGCAGGGGTACGACGACGAGCGACCCCTCACGGGCGACGATGTCCACGGTGTCCCCAACCTCGATATCGGCATCCGCGAGCACGTCCTTGCTCACACGGATGCCCTGGCTGTTTCCCCACTTCTGGACTCTCGTCTCCATGTCGCACCTCCTCAGGGCTATACGAAGTATAGCCCTCGGACTATGGGCGGGACAAGCAGAATCCCCTACGCGCCCGCCACGTACTTCACGTACCACGCGTACGTTGCGGCGACACCTTCGCGCAGCGGGATCGTGGGACGCCAGCCCAGGTCGAACAACTTCGTGACGTCGAGAAGCTTGCGCGGCGTGCCGTCGGGCTTGGAGGTGTCGTAGACGACCTCGCCCTGATAGCCGACGACTTCGCAGATGAGCGCGGTCAGCTCGGCGATGCTCACGTCGTCTCCGACACCCACGTTGATGATCTCCTCGGAATCGTAGATGTCCATGAGGAAGACGGCTGCATCGGCGAGGTCATCAACGTGGAGGAACTCCCGCCGGGGTGTACCGGTCCCCCACACCGTCACGCTTGGCGCGTCGGCGAGCTTGGCCTCGTGAATCTTGCGGATGAGTGCGGGCAGCACGTGTGAGGTAGTGAGGTCGAAGTTGTCCTCGGGACCGTAGAGGTTGGTGGGCATGAGGCTGATGCCATTGAAGCCGTACTGCCGACGGTAGCTCTTCACCATCTGGATGCCGGCGATCTTGGCCACGGCATATGCGTCGTTCGTGGGCTCAAGCGGGCCGGTCAGCAGGTACTCCTCTTTGAGCGGCTGCGGCGCGAGCTTGGGGTAGATGCAACTACTGCCGAGGAAGAGCAGCTTCTTCACGCCAGCACGGTACGCCGCATCGATCGCGTTCGTTTGGATGAGCAGGTTCTCTCGGATGAAGTCTGCGGGTGTGGTGTTGTTGGCAAGGATGCCGCCGACCTTGGCCGCGGCCAGGAACACATACTCGGGTTTGGTGGCTTCGAAGAAAGCGTAGACCGCCGCTTGGTCGGTCAGGTCGAGTTCCGCGTGCGTGCGGGTGATGATGTTCGTAGAGCCCTCGCGCGTGAGACGCCGAACAATCGCCCCGCCAACGAGTCCGCGGTGGCCGGCGACGAAGATGCGACTGGCAAAGTCCATGCTGAAGTCCTCCTGGTGCGGACGCGTGCGATTCGTCTCGTAAGCCTAGCAGAGCGGCGCGCGGCCCGTGGATGGCGCGCGTCTCTATGGTGAACTGTCTTCGCGTTAGGTCGTCGCCCGTACGTGTCTAGAAGAGCGCGTCGCTTGCATGCAAGCTTCTGTCAAACGTGAAGCGAGGGTGGACGTGAAGCACGCCCTCGTATGTGCGAACAACCACCACCAGATGGCGCAGCACGCTACCTCCGATGATGGCGAACGGAAGTTCGCAGCGCGTCACAAGGACAGGAGCCTCGAATCGAAACGACTCCTTTCCCACGCGCGCGACAATCTCAAGATTCACGTTGAACTCGGGGACGTCGATGTCCGTGTAGCCGCCCATAGCCAACTTCGCCACTCGACGCTGCGGCAACACGTCCGAGAAGGGCAGCCAGAAGTTCGATGGCAGCACCGTGTGCGTCGAGCCCGTGTCGACCAAACCACGGGTGACCACGCCGGAGGGATCATCGTCCAGTCGGAAGTCGAGAAAGGGCCTGCTGACGCCGTCAACGTCACCGAATTCGAATCGCATCGCGCGGCCGGATTAGTTCGCAGACCAGATAGTATCCGTGAACTTCTCACGCGGAGAATAGATGGCCTCAAGTCTGCCGTTCGGCTTCCCACGAACGGCTTCGACCGCCTCAGTGCGGGTGGGTGCGTGCGCGACAACACGATCGCCAGCGAACACGATCCACTCGCCTTTGTACCGCTTCAGCTTTCGCCGGATTGCCGTGTCATATTCGGCCACTGCACCCACCTCCTTTCCGCTTCATCCTACACCCTACTCGAACGCCCTTTCCAAGCCCTTACCGAAATCCAACCGGACTTCCCCGCGCGGTAAGGCCTCACGGAACACCGACCGGCTTCCACCACCACACGCCGTGTAAGGTCTCGGGCATTTCCGCGTCTTAGTACACGACCTCGCACCACCGACCAGCACACGAAAGGACACACGCTCATGAAGAGAACACTTGGAGGAATCGCTATCGGGCTGCTTGCGGGAGCCGTGATCTTCGGCGGGCTCACCGCTGCAGGCGCACTCACCATGAACGGCCCTGCGGCATACACGGCCGCAGAGACAGCGACCCGGTCGCAAGAAGCGTCACATTCTGTTCCGGCAACGACCACGCCTGTGCCGCAGCCGACGCACGCGCAAGACGCGACGCACTCGCCTGATCCCGTGAAGCACCAGGTAGAGGCACAGCATCAGAGCGGCACGACCGACCACACCGCTCGCGTGCGGGCTGACTCCACCTCCGTGCACCACCCGGAACCGGCGCACACCGCCGCTCCGGCCCCCACGCCTACGCCGAGCCCCGCTCCCGCGCCGGCCCCCACGCACATGCACGGTGGCGACCATGATGGCGGCTCGCACGAGTAGCACCCTCGACATGGCACCAGTCCTGCAGTAGCAGGGGAACGGCAGCGAGACTGCCGTTCCCCATCACCCTGAGGTTCACACAATGCAGACAACAGGCCTCTCGGCCACAGTCGCAGTATTCAGGAACCGTCGGGCAACCGATGAGTCCGTGCTGGCAGACGCCCTAAGGGGCGATCCTATCGCCTTCAGCGAGTTCTACCGCCGGTATCACACGCGCATCCAGGGCTACTGCCTCGCCCGTCTTCGCGACGCGACCGCCGCAGACGATGCGACGCAGGAGGTCTTTCTCCGCGTACTGCGTGCCGAGGATTCCGGCGTCCGCAACCCGAAGTCGTGGCTCTTCGCCATTGCCGGCAACGTCATCGCTGACACCTACCGTCGCACGGCGTCTCGCCCTGACGTCACCCACATGGCCGATGAACACTCCCTCGACATCTCAACCGGTCGTGACTCCGCAGCCGAGGTGATCGACCGCGAGACCGCTCGAAACGTGTTCACCGCGCTTCGCCGCCTTGTCCCCCGGCAGCGCACCGCACTCATCTTGCGGGAACTCCACGGGCAGAGCTCGGCCGACATCGCCGAGGCGCTCGACACCACGGTTGGCAACACCGACGTGCTCGTCTCCCGCGCCCGTGACGCATTCGGCGACGCGTACGCCGAGGTCTCGGAGCTTCCGCGCCTGTGCCGTGAATCGGTCGCGGCCATCTACCGCGAAGGCGGCACCGGCATCTCCACAGCCGAGAAGGCCGCCCTCGATGCGCACCTGGGCGTCTGCCCCCGATGCACCGCCGAATACCGGCGCGCACACAGCAAGCGCTACCTCCCCTCGCTGGTGCCGTTCCTCGTGCCCGACGCCGTGCAGGCCGACATACTCGCACGCGCATCGGTGTGGCTGCAGCGGCTGCCGGAATCAGCGCTCGTGCGTTTCGCGGAGGTCTCACCCGGACTGAGCGCGCCCATGAAGCTCGGCGCTGCTGCAGTGCTGACCGCGATCGCCATGACGCCGGTCGTGGGATTTGTGGCGTCGAGCACTCCGCAGACCACCCCGCCGGTCCTGACCGCCACGCTGCCGGCCGCGCAACCCTCGCCACGGATCACCCACGATCGTGAAGCCACGCAGGACTTCTCCGGCACGCAGGACCCGTCGCATGTCGCGGCAGACACGCACGTGCTGCACGCAACACATGCCGAGAAGCTCCCCGATGAGACCCACGCAGACGGCTCGCATACGAGCGCTACGCACGCGAGCGATACGCACACGACCGTTACGACCGACCCGCACACCACGACACCCGACACGGGCACGCACGACTCAGGCGTGACCGAGGAGATACACCGCTAAGTCAGCCACTCCAGCTCAGCCCGGTACGGAATCGACTCCTGCGCGCCGCGGCGGCCGACCGCGACAGCCGCAGCACGGCTCGCCCACGCAGCGGCACCGTGCGTACTCAACCCCTGGAGCAGCGCATCAGCGAGGGCCCCGCAAAACGTGTCGCCGGCAGCGGTCGTGTCGACCGCGTCCACCGGTGTCGCCGGGACATGTGTGGTCGCACCGTACTCGGCAATCAGGCACCCGTCCGGGCCAAGCGTGACCACGACCGCACCCGGCCCTTCAAGCGCGAGAGCCATCCGGGCGACGTCCTCAAGCGTCTCGGGTACGGGTTTGCCGAGAATCCCTGCAAGTTCGAACCGGTTCGGCACGATCACGTCGACACGGGCGAGAACCTCAGGAGCCACAGCCCTCGCAGGTGCAGGGTTGAGCACCACGAGACCCCGGGCGAGGTGTGCCGCGTGGGCGACCGACTCCGCCGGAATCTCCTGCTGAACGAGTACGCAGCGCGCTCCCGCGATGAGCTCCCGGGAGGCCTCGAGGTGCTTGGGCGAGAGCGCGCTATTGGCCCCGGGGCTCACAACGATCGTGCTCTCCCCGTCCGGCTCCACGAAGATGAATGCCTGCCCCGTCGGCTGTGACACGCGAACGACGCCGGTTACATCGATTCCCTCATCGGTCAGCACGCTCAGCATCCAGTCGCCGTCGGCGTCTGCTCCGAGGGCTCCGACCATAGCGACCGAGCGCCCGAGACGTGCAAGCGCCACCGCCTGGTTAGCGCCCTTGCCGCCGGCACCCCGCAACACGTCGGAGCCGAGCAACGTCGATCCTCTCAGCAGGGCAACAGGTACCCCGATGGAGCGGTCAACGTTGATGCTCCCAACGACAACCACTTCACTCATAGCTCGCTACCGCCTCGATCATGAGATCCCAGAACCGCGCGGTATCGAGGCGCATGGCTACGAGCGCGTTGTCGGGTTCTCCGGACAGATGATGCAGGTCAACACAGGTGGCGCCTGCCGTGTACCGGCCCATGGTCTCGATGACGACGGGCGCCGGGATGCACTCCACAAGCGTCTCGTCGATGACGCGTGCGACCGCCACGGGGTCGTGCAGCGGCGGCGAGGTGAATCCCCACGTGCGCAGGTAACTCGCCGAGAAGAACGTCAGCAGCTCCACACAGAGGTCACCAAGCTTCGTGCCCAGTGCGCTCAGACGCTCGATCACATCGGGCGTCGCAAGCGCCTGGTGCGTCACGTTGAGTCCGCACATCGTGACCTTCACCCCCGAGCGGAACACGATGTCCGCGGCTTCGGGATCGACTTTGATGTTGAACTCAGCGTACGGCGTGTCGTTTCCACGCTCGGTCGAGCCGCCCATGAGCACGATCTCGCGGATATTGGACATGAGCTCCGGATGCGTCTTGAGCACGAGCGCGATGTTCGTGAGCGGACCCACCGGCACAAGCGTTACGGGCTCCGGATGGTCGCGCAGCAGCCGCACGATGAGGTCGACGGCGGACTCGGAAGACGCCTGCACGCTCGGCTCGCCCCACTCGGGACCGTCGAGCCCGGAGACGCCGTGCACGTACTCGCCGATGTGGAGGCTGCCAAGCAGCGGCTCGGCGGCGCCTGTTGCAATCGGCACGCCGGTGATTCCGGCTCGATGACCCAGGCTCCGGTCTGGCACGAGGGCACCCTGGGTGACAATCTCGACCGGGCGGGAGTGCCGCGCCGGGACTTCCTCGCGTTCTGCGCCCGGATGGCTGCGATCTTCGCGGTCGGGTCGCCGATCCTCGAGCTGACGGCCGGGCCCGCGTCCGCGACACCGAGCGCCG
>JBBQIR010000069.1:0-11357 GCA_038325105.1 Coriobacteriia bacterium | reverse complement strand
TCGTAGCGGTGGAGCGTGATCTCACCCCAGCCAAGAAGGAGCGAGAACGGTCGCTGGCCAAGACCGTATCGCTCACGAAGGCCGCGCATCTCCTCGGAAGTCATGAGGCTGTGACGCTGGCGATAGATGTTGAAGGCGGTGACGAGCGTTGCCTCGTCGAGTTCTGGCACCGACATGTCCGCACCGCACTGAGGGCATACGCCGACGCGCGCCAGGACTTCCGTTGGCTCGCCTTTCACCGGCAACGTCTCGCGCCGCTCCTCGATGACCGGGGTGACGATGCGATTGCACTCGAAACACTCAAGCTTGGCTGTCATTGCTCGTCTTCTCCTCGGGTGAGAGCGCATAGGGGAATCGCATCGGGTACTCGGCCACGTGGAATGAGACGGGAGGGCGTTATCTCAGGATAACGCCTCGGTCGAGGACGGTCAAACGACAAACCGACAGCAGAAGGCCATCCCGTGGACCACATTCATCGAGAGGCCTGCCTGCGACGAGCTCGTTCTTGACCATGTCAGACCCGCGGCGTAGGCTGGTGCTAATGCTAGTGCTACCTGGAGGGCTACTACATGGGCAAGGCGAACATCTCATTCCCCGACGGCATGCTGGAGGACGTCGACCGGCGTGCCGAGGCGATCGGCACGACCCGCAGCGCGTTCATCCAGGAAGCCACCGCGCACTACATCACCGAGCTCGACCGCGATGTGGAGCAGACCGAGCGCGCCGCGCGCATCGAGCGGGCAATCGCGGGCATGCGCGAGATCGGCGCGAAGCTGCCGCCCGGGCCTGACGGCGCCACGATTATCCGCGCGATGCGCGATGCTGTGCCGGAGTGGGCGCTTCCCAAGGCTGGACGCGACGATGAGTAGTCCGCTCCGCGTGGCGAGCGGCAGACCGGTCGTCATTGACAGCTCGGTCGCTTTCAAATGGTTCGACGGGACCGAGGCGGGTGCAGAGGCGGCCCTCGCGCTGCTTCAGGCACACGGCCGAGACGAGATCGCACTCGTAGCACCCGCGCACTTACCGCTCGAGGTTGTGAACGTGCTCGTGTCCCGCAAGTCGGCGCCGGATGTGATCGTGCGCGGGATCCGGTTCCTCGCGGACACCGACCTGCTCATCGCCCCTGTCGACGAGGCGCTCCTCATCGAGACAGCCCGCATCGCGCACACCGAAGGCATCACGCTCTACGACGCCGCGTTCATCGCGCTGGCAGCGGCTCTCGACGCGGAACTGGTGACGGCGGACAGGAAGCAGTCAGCGACGGGCTCGTGCCGCGTGCGGTTGATCGGCGTCTAGCGTTTGTCGCCGTAGGGTACTATACCCCCAGGAGGCACTACCGCTCGGCACTACTCTGGAGGACTACTATGGCCAAGGTGAACGTCTCACTCCCCGACGAGTTGCTCGACGAGGTCGACGAACTCGCTGCTTCGCTGAATCGCTCGCGCAGCGGTCTTGTGCAGGAGGCAACAGCTCTCTACGTGGCGCAGGCTCGCGACAGGCGTGCGGAAGCGGAACGCGTGCGTAGCATCAAGGCCGCGCGTGAGGACATGCGGGAGCTGGGAAAGCACCTCGCGCCTTTCGACTCAACTGCCTCAATCAGAGCCGACCGCGACCGCAATGGCCGAAAGGCGGGAGACGAGTGAGTGCTGTGCCGCTCGTCATCGACTCATCGGTAGCGGTGAAGTGGGTGAAGCCGCACGGCGAACGCCACGTGCGTGAAGCGACTGCTTTGCTCGACGGACATGAGACCGGAGAGCTCGTGCTCGTGGCCCCCGCGCACCTTCTGCTCGAGGTCATGAACGCGCTCTGGTCCCATCATGTTGCCGAGCAGGATATCGATCGGGTCCTCAACGACCTCCTCGGTCTGCGACTCCGAATCGTTCAGCCCGACCGCGACATGCTCTCGGCCGCAGCCGTCCTCGCCACTCGCCACCGCATCACCGTTTACGACGCCGTCTTTGCCGCCCTCGCAGAGCAGCTCGACTGTGAACTCGTTACGGACGACCGCGCACTGGCAAAGAGCGGCGCATGCAGAACCCGCGCCCTCGGCTAGCGCCCCTCGATCGCCGCAACCAGCTCGCGTACGAATGCCTCCAGCGCCCCGGGGTCTCCCTGTCGCCGCACGATCGCGCTCCCGACCACCACGCCGTCAGCGATCCGCGCGACCTCGGCGGCCTGCTCGGCCGTGCCCACGCCGAAGCCGACGGCCACCGGCAGCGTCGTGTGCTCGCGCACGCGCGTCACCAGCGCGGCCAGCCCACTCGCGACCGAGTCGCGCTCCCCCGTCACGCCAAGCGACGACACCACGTACACGAAGCCTTTCGACGCAGCCGCTACGCGCGCCAGCCGCTCGGGCGTGGAGGTCGGCGCAGCCAGGAAGACGGTGTCGATCCCCAGCGCTTCGCTCGCGGCGAGCCAGTGGGTCGCCATCGGGCTATCCGGCGGCATGTCGGGCACGATGAAGCCGCTCACGCCTGCCTCGGCAGCACGCGCGGCGAGGCGTTCGAAGCCCAGGCGCATCATCGGGTTGAGGTACGTCATGAGCGCGAGCGGCGGTGCGTCGGGGTGCTCGGCCAGGAACTCACCCGCAAGATCAAGCGTCTCGGCAAGGCCGAAGCCGTTCGCGAGCGCCACCTTTCCCGCCTCGGCGATCACGGGGCCGTCAGCCACCGGATCGCCGTACGGCACGCCAAGCTCGATCACGCCCGCGCCCGCGCGTGCAACCGCCGCAAGCGCATGGAGCGATTCCGCGCGATCCGGGTAGCCGGCCATCACGTACGCGACGAGCGCCGTCCGCCCGCCCTCAAACGCGCGACCGAGTCCGCGGGCGGTCTCAGTCAACGCCGAGACCCGCTTCGCGCACGATGTCCATGTCCTTGTCGCCTCGGCCACTCACGTTCACGATCACGACGGCGTCCGGGCCAAGCTCGGCCGCAAGCCGCGGCAGCAGCGCAAGCGCGTGCGACGACTCGATGGCCGGGATGATGCCCTCGGTGCGCGTGCAGAGCGCGAACGCGTCCACGGCCTCCTGGTCGGTGACGGCCTCGTAGCGCACGAGACCCTCGTCCTTGAGGAAGCTGTGCTCCGGACCGACACCGGGGTAATCGAGCCCTGCTGAGATGCTGTATGCCTCAAGCGGGTTGCCGGCTTCGTCCTGCAGCAGGTAGCTGTAAAAGCCGTGGAGCACGCCCGGTGAGCCCTTCGTGAGCGCCGCACCGTGCTTGCCGGTCTCAAGTCCGAGGCCGGCCGCCTCGGCACCCACGAGGAGCGGTCGCTTCCCGGCGGGGACATCGCGCAGGAACGGGTAGAACATGCCGGCCGCATTGGACCCGCCGCCGACACACGCGATGACCGCATCCACGTGCGGGATGGCCTTCTCGGCGATCTGGGCGATCGTCTCCACGCCGATGATGGCCTGGAAGTCGCGCACCATCGCGGGATACGGGTGCGGGCCCACGACCGAGCCGATCACATAGAAGGTGTCCTCCACGCGCTCGACCCAGTGGCGAAGCGCTGCGGTGACCGCGTCGGCGAGCGTGCCGGTGCCCTCGGCTACGGGTACGACCTCGGCGCCAAGGAGGCGCATCTTGTAGACGTTTAAGGACTGCCGACGGATGTCCTCGGTGCCCATGAACACGGCACACTCGAGGCCCATGAGCGCGGCGGTCGTGGCGGTGGCCACGCCGTGCTGCCCGGCGCCCGTCTCGGCGATCACGCGGTGCTTGCCCATGCGCTTGGCGAGCAGACACTGCCCCAGCGTGTTGTTGATCTTGTGCGCGCCGGTGTGGTTGAGGTCCTCGCGCTTGAGGTAGACGGCACCCAGGCCGGTCGCCTCGGCGAGGCGGTCGGCGCGGTAGAGCGGCGACGGGCGTCCAACGTAGTCGGTCAGCAGCACGCGGAGCTCCTCGGCAAAGGCCGGGTCGGTCTGCGCCTCGTGGTAGGCGGCGTCAAGCTCAGCGAGGACCGGCATGACCGTCTCGGGCACGAACGTGCCGCCGTACGGGCCAAAGAAGCCCTGGGCATCGGGGCTGGAATATGCCTCATCGGCGGACGGCAAGAGCACTTCGGACATGCGTCATCCCTCCTGGTCGGCCGCGCGTACGGCGGCCATGAATGCCTGGATTTTGAGCCGGTCCTTGTGACCGGGACGCTCCTCGACCCCCGAGGAGACATCGACCGCGAACGGCCGGACGGTGCAGATGGCATCGGCCACGTTGAGCGGCGTGAGGCCACCGGCGAGATAGAGGGGTGCGCCTCCGGGGCGGTTGCGAGTAATCACGTGCCAGTCAAAGGTCCGACCGGTTCCGCCAGCTTTGCGAGTATCGAGCGTGTCGAGGAGGTAGGCGGAGACCGTTCCCCGGAAGGGCGCTGCCTCGGCAAGAGCGAAGTCCGTGCCGACCCGCAGCACCTTGATGACCGGGGCGGGCGCAGCCGCACACGCCTCGGGCGTTTCGCTTCCGTGAAACTGCACGGCCGTTAGTCCGAGGCGCTCAACAGCTTCTGCCACGAACACCGGATCGGCATCGACGAACACACCCACGCGCCCGACTCCCGGGGGCACGTCGGCAAGCGCTCGTCCGGCCTGCTCGAGCGTGACCTGCCGCGGGCTGGGGGCCAGCACGACCCCGAGGACGTCGGCACCGGCCTCAACGGCGGTGCGAGCGTCCTCGGGATTCGTGATGCCGCATATCTTGACGCGCGTGCGCATGCGTTTCCTTCTACTTCTCGGTAAGCGTGGCACCGGCTGCGAAATCGAAGTCTTTCAGCTCACCGGAGTTGTACTGCGCGTACGCGGCGAGGTCGAAGTGACCGTGACCCGACAGGTTGAACAGGATGGTCTTGTCCTCGCCTGCCGCCTGAGCCGCCTTGGCCTCGTTGATCGCTGCAAGGATCGCGTGGCTGGATTCCGGTGCAGGCAGGATGCCCTCGGCACGGGCGAACTGCACGGCGGCCGCAAAACATGCGGTCTGGTCCACGGCGACTGCCTCGGCTTCACCCTCGTGGACGAGCTGGCTCACGAGCGGCGAATCGCCGTGGTAGCGCAGGCCACCGGCGTGGATGCCGGCCGGAACGAAGTCGTGACCAAGCGTGTACATGAGCATCTGCGGCGTCATACCGGCCTCGTCGCCAAGGTCGTAGCGGTACTCGCCGGCAGTGAGCGTCGGGCAGGCCTTGGGCTCGACGGCAAGCAGGCGCGCCTTGCTCTTGCCCTCAAGCTTGCGGTGGTAGTACGGGAACGCGATGCCGGCAAAGTTGCTGCCACCGCCAACGCACGCCACGACCACGTCCGGCTCTTCATCGGCAAGCGCCATCTGCTCGATAGCCTCAAGGCCGATGATGCTCTGGTGGATGCACACGTGGTTGAGCACCGAACCGAGCGCGTAGTGCGTGCCCGGGTCCTTGATCGCGACCTCGACTGCCTCGGAAATCGCAATGCCGAGCGAACCTGTGCTGTCCGGGTCCATTGCCAGCACGTGGCGGCCGGCCTCGGTGAGGTTGCTCGGCGAGGAGTGCACGGTGCCACCGTAGGTCTCCATGAGGATGCGGCGATACGGCTTCTGCTCGTAGCTCACCTTGACCATGAACACCTCGACGTCGATGCCGAAGAGCGCGCCGGCGATGGAGAGCGCACTGCCCCACTGGCCGGCGCCCGTCTCGGTGGAGATCTTGGTGATGCCTTCTTGCTTGTTGTAGTACGCCTGCGGGATGGCGGTGTTGGGCTTGTGGCTACCGGCCGGGCTCACGCCTTCGTACTTGTAGAAGATCTTGACGCCCGCGGGCAGGCCAAGGTCCTTCTCAAGCTGACGCGCGCGCAAGAGCGGTGACGGCCGGTACGTCTTGTAGACGTCGATGACCGCGCCGGGGATATCGATCCAGCGGTCGGGCGACATCTCCTGCTTGATGCACTCCATCGGGAAGATCATCGCGAGCCGCTCACCGATCTGGTCCATCGTGAGCTCGGTGCCGTCGGGCGCGAACGCCTTGGGCGGCGCTGGCGGTGTCTTGAGGTCGGGCATGATGTTGTACCAGGCCTCCGGAATCCTCGTCTCGTCCAGGCCAAACCTCGTCTTGTCGCTACCCATGTCGTGCTCCCTCCCCGGGGCGCCTGCCCCGAAATCCTTCGGCCACCGGGTCCGGAGGCCGCTTGTTCCCTGCTAGATCGCGGGCGCGCCCTTCGCGACACCCGTCAACTCCTCAAGCACGTCTTCCGGAAACGGCGAGCGCATGAGCGACTCGCCGACGAGAACCGCGTCCGCACCGGCTGCCGACGCAGCCTCCACGTCGAACCGCGTCTTCGTGCCGCTCTCGGCAACCACCACGAGCCCGGCGTCCGCCGCGGCGCGAACGATCTCGCGAGCGCGGGTCGGGTCGACGTCGAGCGTGTAGAGGTCGCGGCTGTTGACGCCCACGAGCGTCGCACCCGCATGGCGGGCGACTGCGAGTTCGGCCGCATCGTGCACTTCAACGAGCGCCTCAAGCCCGAGGGTCGATGCGAGGTCGAGGTACTCGGCCACGCGCGGGCCGAGGACGCTCACCATGAGCAGCACGGCGTCGGCGCCGTGACCGCGCGCCACGAAGAGCTGCACCGGGTCCACTACGAAATCCTTGCAGAGCACGGGCACCGCAACTGCATCGGTCACGTCGGAGAGGTCGGTGAAGCTGCCGCCGAAACTCTCGGGCTCGGTCAGCACGCTGATGGCCGCCGCGCCGCCAGTCTCGTACGCAAGCGCCTGCTTGGACGCCTCGCAGTCGGGAGCGATGGGACCCCGACTGGGCGAGCACTTCTTCACCTCGGCGATGACTGCCACGTCCGGGCGCTCGTGCAGCGTGGCCGCGAACGGTCTCGCCAGGCGTGCGCAGCACGCGAGGCGCTCGCGGTCGGCAGGGGTAAGCGAGCCGTACTCGGCGGCGATGCGGGCTTTGCGGCGCGCGATCATGTCGTCGAGGAAGTTCACGCGATCGCCTCCTTCGCGAGTCGGCCGCTCACGCTCACGAGCATCTCAAGCGCCTGCGCCGCACGACCGGAGTCGATCGACTCGCGAGCGCGCACGACGCCCTCGGCCAGGTCCGCGACCTCGCCCGCCGCAAGCAACGCCGCAGCCGCGTTCACGAGCACGACGTCGCGCTTGGGGCCGTGTTCGCCGCCGAGGATCGCACGCAGGATCGCCGCGTTCTCGGCAGCGTCGCCGCCGG
Organism: Coriobacteriia bacterium; assembly: GCA_038325105.1. Taxonomy (GTDB): domain Bacteria; phylum Actinomycetota; class Coriobacteriia; order Anaerosomatales; family Anaerosomataceae; genus WSXY01. The sequence goes on along the minus strand of JBBQIR010000069.1, from coordinate 4,163 downwards.
CGATGTCCGCGAGGGTCCCGCGGGCCACGCCGATCGTCTCGGGCAGGATCTCGTACGTGCGCACGCCGCCCACAGCCGCGTCGAACTCGGCGACCGTGGTGGGGCCGCTCGCGGACACCTCGTCCATGCCGGGATGCCCGTGCACGACAAGGACCCGCTCGGCACCGAGGCGTCCGGCGACTTCGGCCATGACCGGCGCGAGGCGTGCGTCGTACACGCCCAGGAGCTGCCGCCTGGCGCCCGCGGGGTTGGTGAGCGGCCCCAGGATGTTGAAGACGGTGCGGATGCCGATCTCGCGGCGCGTGGGACCCGCGTGGCGCATGCTCGCGTGCAGCGACTGCGCGAAGAGGAATCCGACGCCGCACTCGTCGATGCAGCGCGCCATGGACGCCGCGTCGAGGCCCACGTTCACGCCGAGCGCCTCGAGCACGTCCGCGCTCCCCGCTGCCGAGGAGACCGCGCGGTTACCGTGCTTGGCGACCGCAACGCCCGCGCCGGCGACCACAAACGCCGTGGTCGTGGAGATGTTGAAGGTATGGAGGCCGTCGCCGCCGGTCCCGCACGTGTCGATGTAGCGCGCGACCGTGGGGCGCACAGGCGTGGCGTGCTCGCGCATGGCGCGTGCGAAGCCCACGATCTCGTCGACCGTCTCGCCCTTCATCCGCATCCCCACCACCAGCGCGCTGATCTGCGACGGTGTCGCCTCGCCGTCCATGATGGAGCTCATCACGAGGTGCGCCTCGTCCTCATCGAGCGAGCCGCCGTCGCTCACGCGGGCGATCGCACCACCGATGCCGGTGACCGCCGCCATGCGTGCCGAGGAGCGCGCCGTGCCGCCCGCCGCAGCAAGCGTTGCCGAGGCGCCCGCGACGCCGCTTGCAAGCGGCACCTCACCGGCGATGTCGAGGAAGTTGGCGAGGAGCTTCGTGCCCTCGGGCGTGAGCACGCTCTCGGGATGGAACTGCACGCCGAAAACGCGCTCCGTGCGGTGCCGCAGCCCCATAACGATGCCGTCGTTCGTGCGCGCCGAGACCTCAAGGACCTCCGGCACGCTGTCGGCATCCACGCAGAGCGAATGATAGCGAGTCGCGGTGAACGGGCTCGGAACGCCGGTGAAGATGCCGAGACCGTCGTGGATGATGTCATCGGTCTTGCCGTGCACCGGCCTGGGCGCGCGGCACACGGTCCCGCCGTACACCTCGGCGACCACCTGATGCCCGAGGCACACCCCAAGCACCGGCACGCCGGCCGCGATCGCCGCGCGCACCACGTCTGCCGAGATGCCCGCCTCGGCAGGGGTGCCCGGCCCTGGCGAGATGACGACGCCGGTCGGCGAAAGCCCAAGGGCTTCGACGGCAGTGAGCGCGTCGTTGCGCTCGACGCGCACCTCGGCGCCAAGCGCCGCGAGAAGCTGCACGAGGTTGTAGGTGAAGCTGTCGTAGTTGTCGATGACGAGGATCACGAGGCCACCTCCTCGTGCATGCCCGCGGCTAATTCGAGCGCCCGATGAAGCGCGCGCGCCTTATGGAGGCACTCTTCGTACTCGGTCTCGGGATCGGAGTCGGCCACGATGCCGGCACCGGACTGCAGGTACGCGCGCCCGCCGGCAAGCACAAATGTGCGGATGGTGATGCACATGTCCATCGCGCCGTCGAGGCCGAAGTACCCCACGGTACCCGCGTACGGCCCGCGCGCTGTCGGCTCCAACTCCGCGATAATCTCCATCGCGCGCACCTTCGGGGCGCCGGAGACGGTACCGGCCGGGAACGTCGCCTCAAGCGCGTCAACGGCGGTCTTCTCCTCGGCAAGGGTGCCGGTGACGTTGCTCACGATGTGCATGACGTGAGAGTAGTACTCGACTTCCATGAGCTCGTCGACCGTCACGGTACCCGGCACGCTCACGCGGCCGAGATCGTTACGGCCGAGGTCCACGAGCATGACGTGCTCGGCGCGCTCCTTCTCATCGGCGAGAAGCTCGGCGCGCAGGCGTCCGTCCTCGGCAGCATCGACGCCACGCGGGCGCGTCCCGGCGAGCGGACGGGTGAGCACGGTGTCGTCTTCCACGCGCACGAGCGGCTCGGGGCTGGAACCCACGAGCGTGACCTCGCGGGTGCGGATGTAGAACATGTACGGGCTCGGGTTGACGGCTCGCAGCACGCGGTAGAGGTCGAGTCCGTCGCCCTCGTACGGTGCGCTGAAGCGCTGCGAGAGCACGAGTTGGAAGACGTCGCCGGCGAAGATGTGCTCCTTGGCGGCCTTCACCTGCTCGATGAACTCCTCGCGGCTCGTGCGCGCTTCGAGCGGAACGGGCTTTGCCACGCCGACCGCGCCAAGTTCCGCACCGCGCGGTCCGGCGTCGATGCGACGCAGCGTGGCGTCGATGCGCGCAAGCGCCGCGTCGTACGCGCGCTCCGGCGCACCGCCCGGACGCACGGGCGCGATCACCTGCATGACACGTCGCGCGTGGTCGAAGGCAACCACGATGTCGGCGAGCATGAACACCATGTCCGGTACGTTGAGCTCGTCATTGCGGTGCCTCGGGACCTTCTCGAAGCACGTTGCGGCCTCGTAGCCGACGAATCCCACGGCACCGCCCACGAACAGCGGCAGCCCCGGAACGCGCGCAACGCGGCCGGCCTTCAGCTGGCGCGGGATGAGGCGAAGCGGATCGTCGGCAAGCTCACCGGTGACGCCGCCGTTCTCGATGACGACCTCGTGTCCGCGGGAGCTGATGACCTCCCGGTCACCCACACCGAGGAAGCTGTAGCGGCCGAGCCGCTCGCCCCCGATGACGCTCTCAAGCAGGAACGCGTGCTCGGCTCCGTCGGCCAGCGCCATGAACGCGCTGATCGGCGTGGCAAGGTCCGCGTACACCTCGCGGGCGACCGGGACCACGTCGTGGTCCTCGGCAAGCCGTACGAACTCTTCTTTGCCTGGCAGTATCATGTCGAACCTCTCATGGGCACTTCAGGGGAAAACAAAAAGCCCTCATCCCGAAAGGGACGAGAGCTTGCTCCCGTGGTGCCACCCTCATTGCCGAAGCCCTGCGGCTCCGACCACTTCCTGCAGTACTGCGGCAAAATCTCCGCTATACCCGGTCCCTTGTATCGGTGGGCGTCCGCCGGGGCTAGTAGGCGTTGCCGCCGTTGTCCCGGTGCCTCAGAGGTCCATTCCGCCGGTCACACACGTCGGGTTTCCACCATCCCCGACTCTCTATGCAGTGCTTCCGGAGTACTACTCCCCGTCTCAGGCGCGTGCTATGTGGTTGCCGAGCACTCTACCAGCCGAGGATAAGACGCGCAACTACCGCACGTGATTGACCGTGTCAGACCACGGGAGTAGGCTCACGGTGTATCTCGCTGGTGTATCTTCTTCCGAGGAGGCCCTGTGGGCGTCTACAAAGTGAACGTCTCCCTACCCCCCGACCTTGTCGAGGACATCGACACCGTCGCGGGCGACTTGGGACTCTCGCGCAGCGGTTTCATAGCCGAGGCAAGCGCGCGCTACCTCGCCGACGTGCACAACCTCACCGCCGAGGAACGCCGTGCGAAAGACATCGAGCGCGGTATCGCGACTCTGCGGCGAATCGGCCGGAACGTGCCGGCCGACGTGGACTTCCTCGACCACCTGCGCGAGGACCGTCAGCGCGACACGCCCTCGGGGACGCCGCGATGAGCAACCCGATGGTGGTCGACACGTCCGTGGCGTTCAAGTGGCTCCATCGTGAGGGCGAAGGTGCGGTCGACGAGGCGGCGGCGCTTCTCGGCGCGCACCTCTCGGGTGAGATCGTGCTGGTTGCACCCGCCACGCTGCCGGTGGAGATCGCGAACGGGCTGCGCTACTCGCGGCTGAGCAGGAACGACGTCATGGACGCGCTCGAAGGATTCGAGCTGCTTCACGTGGAGGTGCTGGAGAACGACTCCACCCGGATCGCGCATGCCACCGCGCTTTCGTACGCGCACGACCTGAGCGTCTACGACGCGCTCTTCCTCGCGCTTGCCGAGGAGCTCAAGTGCCCGCTCGTGACCGCCGACCGACGCGCGTTCGAGGGCATCGACACCCGCGTAGACGTGCGGCTGCTGTAAACGCTTCGCCGCACCGGTGTCGATGCTGCGCGGCTACGGCTTCGCTGGCGCTCCAGCGTCCGGCGTGTAGTCAGGATC
>JBBQIR010000068.1:0-11684 GCA_038325105.1 Coriobacteriia bacterium | reverse complement strand
GCGATGCCCGCGAACTCGGCGATGGTGGTCGCGGCGTTGCTTGCGAGAAGCATGAGCATCGCAAGGAAGGTCGGGCGCACGCCGAAGCGCTCGCGGATGAGTGCGGCGAAGCCCTTGCCGGTCACGGCGCCCATGCGGCCGGCCATCTCCTGCACGATGACGAACGATGGTGTCATCGCGAGCATCATCCACAGCATCGTGTAGCCGTACTTGGCGCCTGCGACCGAATAGGTCGAGATGCCGCCCGAGTCGTTTCCCGCCGAGGCGGCGATGATCCCCGGGCCGATCACCGCGAGGAGCGCGAAGACGCCGGTCTTGGCACGCTTGTCGGTCTTGGGAGTCACGGCCGATGCCCAGCCACTACGAGAGGATGCCCTGTGAGTACAGGAAGCTCATCGCGGCGATGGAAAGTGCGGCGAAGGCAAGCGCGCCGACGATTACGAGGATGACCGTCACGGCGGTGCTCGACACGCGGTGTCCGCGCGATGCGACTCCCTCGGCGATGCGCGCGACGAGTGTTCCTGCGAGCGAGACGACGAGCACCGACAGCGCGTACACGAGACCGGCTGCGATAGCGACCTCAAGCCGCATGATTGCGGCATCAGGGCCTGCCGACAGGGTGAAGGGCTCGCTGCCCTGCACGAGCCAGGCGACCGCGCCGGTCACGATGCCAACGAGGAGCCCGAGGCCCGAACCGGCAAGCGCATCACTTGCGATGCGCTGCCACAGCGGCGTCGTCTCCTCTTCGTCTTCTTCCTCGATGACGCGTGAGACCGCGTGGGATGCGACGTCCTCGGCGATGCGCAGAATGATCGCCGCGCCAAAGAACAGCACGAGCGCCACCGGCAGTGTTGCCGCTGCGACGAGCGCCATGAGCGACCACACGACAAGCCAGCCGTTGCGCGAGACCCAGCGCCAGATGCCCGTGATCCCCGACTTCGAGCGCTGACCCGAGGCGAGTTCCAGATCCTCGGCCGACTCCTCTTCGAGGACGTCGAGGGCGTCGTCAACGGTGACGATGCCGAGGAGTTTGCCGGTCTCGTCGATGACTGGCATCGCGAGCAGGTCGTACTTGCTCATCGTCTCGGCGACATCTTCCTGGTCGTCGTCGGCGTCGGCGGTGAAAACGTCCTTGGTCACGATCTCCGCCACGAGCGTGGTCGGCTCGCTCACAACGAGGTCGCGGAGCGAGATGACCCCCTCGAGGCGGTCGTTCTCATCGGTCACGTAGATGTAGTAGATGCTCTCGTTCTCGGATGCCTCGCCGCGGAGGTGCTCGATGACCTGCTGCACGGTCATCTCCTCGGACACGGTCGTGACCTCCGGCGTCATGATGCCGCCGGCCGTCTTCTCCCGGTAGCCGAGCAGCCCACGGATCGCCCCGGACTCCTTGACCCCCATGAGACGCAGCAGCGCCTCAGCCTTGTCGTACGAGAGATCGCCGATGACGTCGGCGGCGTCGTCCGGGTCCATCATCTCGAGGATGTCCGAGGCACGCTGGCTGCCGAGGTCGTCGATGACGTCGGCCTGGAAGGCGTCTTCGAGCTCCGAGATCGTCTCGGCCGCCTGCGAGTTGTCGAGGTGCTCGAAGACCTTGGCACGCTGCGCCGGTGTGAGCTGCTCGAGAACGTCGGCGATGTCGGCCGGGTGCAGTTCGTGGAGCCGCTTATGCGTGACCGAGAGCTGCACGTGCGAGAGGTCCCGGTCGAGCAGGTCCATGTAGTTCCACGCGATGAGGTCCTCGGACAGCTCTGCGCCGAAGATGCGTACAAAGCGCTGCACGAAGCGTTCCACGGCAGGGGAGAGCCCCCGCAGGATGCCGCGCACGCCGACCTCCGCGCCCAGGAGACGCAGCTGGTTACGGGATTCGGACAGTTTGAGGTCGTTGACGCGCACGACCTTCATGCCCTGCGTGTCCACGATCTGCTGGTTGAGCAGGTCTCGGGCGAGCAGAATCTCGTCGGGTTGCAGGTACGAGAACCGGAGTGCGTCGCGGGTCACGTTCAGGGTCACGCGCTCGTCGTCCACGCCGGCGACGAACTTGCGCCACGACAGCATGAACGGGGTCTTCTCGGGGCCGAGGAACGCCAAAGAGGTCACGCGGGGAAATACTTCACGCGTGGCGATGGCGACATCACTGATTGCGCCGATGGCCTCACCGGCGGCATCGACCACCGGCTTGCCCAACATGCGGGTCAAGAAGAACACACTAGCTCCCTCCCTCCGGACGGTGTCCGGAAGGTGCTCTCGGGGGTCCCGCGCCCCCGAAGATCAGGAGCCGGGACCTACGGACTGAATGGAGTCACGAGGGTCCTGTTCTCACGGCTATAGGTCAGACAAAACGAAAACCCCTGCGTCCGGTGCGGACGAGGGGTCGGAAATGGCAGTTGTGCCGCCACGTAGAGCGCCGGGCTATGAAGCGCCCGGTGCGTCCCTTCCCTCGTCATAGTTTGAGCACTGTCCGACGTAGGGAGCGAAGATCTTCTCGCTGCCGGAGGTATCCGGCCTTACCGCCCAGCCACGTTATCCTTCGCCTTAAGCCGGCGAGGGCTGTTCTACCCATTGGCGTCTCTCGACATTTCCGGGCAGTGGCCTGTGTTCGAACAGGAGCCGCACCTAACGGAACGGAGCCTTACATCTTGTCAACGCCCCAAAGGGGCACCGACGATTGTAGGCCTTGTGCACGCGATTTCACAAGCCCGACGCACGCCCGTACGGTTCTATGTGCGTGCCGCCAGCCACGCATGCGCGAACTCGGCCCACCCGTCGCCCCGCTCGGCACGCGTCGCGACGATCGTGTCGCGCCCAACGGTTGCCGCCAGCACGCGCTGGTCGGCGAGTGCGTTTTGCACGAGCACACCGAGCGCCGCCGCGTTCATCATCTCGACGTCGGTCGCCGAATCGCCGATTGCGACAGCGTCGCTGGCCGAGTAGCCCCGGCGCTCGAATAGCGCCCGGATGGCGAGCTCTTTAGACGTACCCTTCGGCACGAGGTGGTACGCATGCACTTCGTCGACGTCGATGAGCGTGTGCTTCGGCGGGTTCACGATTCCGTTGTCGATGATCTTGACCGGGACGTCGAGCGTGTCGAGCGCCTTCTGCGCCGTGGCGCAGTCGATGGAGCCCCGCAGGACGTGCGTGATCTCGCGGTCCGCATGCCACGGGTCGTGCTCCTCGATCTTGCCGGGGAATGCCTCGGCTAGCACGCGCAGCCCCCCGAAGCGGGTGATCGCCTGGTAGGGCGTCTCGTCAGGAAGCAGCACACCGTCGGGCCACTCCCCGAGCAGGTACTCGACCGGTTCTCCTCGGCCGTACTTCACAACGCACCCGAGCTCGGCGATGAACGACGTCCAGCCGAGGATGCGGCTCACCTCGCCCGTTTGTATGCGGTTGCGGCCCGTGCACACGACGACCTCGAGGCCGGCCCGGTTCACCTCGACGACCGCCTCGACTGTGGTGAGCGCCGGCACACCGAGCGCATCGATGAGCAACGAGCCGCCGAGGCCCAGAAGCGTGCCGTCGAGGTCGGTGACGGTGATCGTGGCGCGCGAAAGCACGTCCGCGGCAAGCGGGGATTCATCGAGATACGGCAGCGTATGCGGCACGGGGGCTCCTCGGTAGTGACGGGTTGAGTTTCTCGGCCTGCGTCTATTCTATAATGTGACACGTGCGCCCGCCGGGCGCTTTGCATGACGGAGGCCCGCAGTGACACCGGAACGCGTGGACGAGAACCTGGAGATGCCGTACCCGCAGTACCGTTGCGCGGTATGCGGAAAGGACCTGCCGTTGACCGAGGCACGCCTCACGGTCACGTGCCAGGAGCACCGTCCCGGCCGTGAGCGCCGAGCGTACGCCGTGCGGTCGGCCACCCCTGGCGACCGGCACGACATCGAGGAGATCTGCGATCGCGCCTGGGGCGAGACCGACATCGACGCGTTCGGTCGCACGTTCGACGTGCTTGCGGGCGAGAACCTCGTTGCCGAGGCCGACGGTGAGTTCGCAGGCCTCGTGTCGCTCGCGCTCGATCGCGGCGAGCTCGCGGTCGTGCTGCTCTCGGTGTATCCGGGCTTCCAGGGCTCCGGCGTGGGCTCGGCGCTCATGGATGCTGCGGCAGCTGCCGCGCGCGAGAAGGGCGTGACCTCGCTCAAGACCGCCACCACGAACGACGACATCCCCGCGCTGCACTTCTACCAGCGTCACGGCTTCGCGATCTACGAGATCGAGACCGGTATTCTGATCGATCACCACGGCGAGGCCATCCCCGGTTTCGCCGGCATCCCCGTGCGCGACGAGATCCGCCTGCGCCGCCCGGTCTGCCCGTAACGCCCGCGTGCCACGAAACCGTTCATGACCGAGGAGGACCGCTGTGAGAACCGCCCCCATCCGTCTGCTTGCCCTTATGCTTGCGATGCTGCTGCTCGTTGGCGTCGTCGCCGGCTGCGCGAAGAAGGCCGAACCGGCCGACACCACCGGCGAGACCACGATCACGCCAGAGCCGGAGCCCATCCGCATCGGCACGCTCCCGACCGAAGACGCGCTACCGCTCTGGGTTGCCGAGGAGCAGGGCATCTTCGAGAAGGCGGGCATCGCGGTCGAGATCACCACGTTCCAGGCCGCGCAGGAGCGCGACGCCGCGTTCGCGTCCGGCGCGATTGACGCGTACATGGGCGACATCATCGCGTCGGCCGCTCTCGAAGCCGGCGGCGCACCCGTGTCGCTCGCGACCGTCATGCTCGGTGCGACCGCCAAAGAGGGCCGCTTCGCGATCGTCGCGAAGCCGAAAAGCACCGCCAAGACGCTCGCGGACCTCGCGGACGTGAAGATCGGTACCTCCTCGGCAAGCATCCAGGAATACGTCCTCGACGGCCTCATGAAGGCCGCTGGCGTTCCCGACGCCAAGGTGAAGAAAGAGATCGTCGCCAAGGTGCCGGTGCGCTACGAGCTCCTCATGAACGGCAAGCTCGAGGCCGCTGCGCTGCCCGAGCCGTTCGTCTCGCTCGCGCTCATGCAAGGCGCCGTCCTCATCGCCGACGACACGACCGGCGAGAACCTCACACAGACCGTCCTCGGCGTGTCCGACGAGTACCTCGCGACCCCCGGCGGCATGCTCACCGTCAAGAAGCTCCTCGAGGGCTGGGACGAGGGTGCCGGCATCATCAACGCCGACCCGAACTCGTTCCGCACGCTCCTGGTGGACAAGGCCCGCCTGCCCGAGCCGCTCAAGACCACGTACGCCGTGAACCAGTATCCGATGGCCGCGCCTCCCACCCAGGCTGAAGTCGACGCCGTTCTCAGCTGGATGAAGGCGAAGGAGCTGCTCAAAGCCGACGTGACGTACACGGATCTCGTGCAGGCACTGCCCGAATAAAGGAGCGCGCGTGTCGAGCGTCGAGGTACGCGACCTGACGATCACGTACGCGGGCGTCGATCGCGACGTGCGGGCCTTAAGCGCGCTCACGCTCGAGGTCGCCGACGGTGAGCCCGTCGCGATCATCGGCCCGTCCGGCTGCGGCAAATCGACGCTCTTGCTCGCGCTCGCAGGGCTCGTGCCGGCCGACGCCGGCGAGCTGCTCGTGGGCGGCGAGGTCGTGCGGTCGCCGCGCCGCCGTACCGCGCTCATCTTGCAGGACTTCGGGCTGCTCCCGTGGAAGACGGTCGCGCACAACGCCGCGCTTGGACTCGAGGTGCGGGGCGTTCCCGCCGAGGAACGCCGGCGCGTCGTTGCCGAAGCGCTCGAGCGCCTCGGGATCGCGGAGTTCGCCGATGCGTATCCGGGTGAGCTCTCGGGCGGTATGCGACAGCGCCTCGCGCTTGCTCGCGCGCTTGCGCTCGATGCGGACCTGCTGCTCATGGACGAGCCTCTCTCGGCGCTCGACGCGCTCACGCGCGAAGACCTCCAGAATCTCCTGCTTGGCATGTGGCATCAGCGCGGGCACACCATGCTGCTTGTCACTCACTCCATCGAGGAGGCTGTGTTTCTCGGCAGGCGGGTCGTCGTGCTGTCACCCCGGCCGGGGCGCGTTGCCGCGATCGTCGACAATCCGGGGATGGGCGACGAAGGCTTCCGAGACACGCCCGCGTTCCTCGAGCGCTGCGTCGAGCTGCGACGGCTGCTCGCTGCCGAGGGTGCCTTCGGGGACACCCGGCTCGTCGGGAGCGCGTCGTGAACGCGGGGCTGCGCCGCATCGGCGGCTACGCGGTTGCGACGGCCGTGCTGCTCGTCAGCTGGGAGCTGCTCTCGCTCGCGGTCGGCTCGCAGGCGCTGCCGGGCCCCGTGCCGGCGCTCTCGGATTTCTTCCGGCTCTTCTTCTCGGACCTGCTGCCGCATGCAGGCATCAGCGCCTGGCGCGTTGTCGCCTCGATGATCGTGGGAGCGGCGCTCGCGACGCCGCTCGGGCTTGCGGTTGGTCGGAGCCCGCGGGTCGATGCCGTGTTCGCACCGCTCATCTTCCTCACGTACCCCGTGCCCAAGGTCGTCTTCCTGCCGGTGCTGCTCGTGCTCCTCGGCATTGGAAACCTGCCAAAGATCGCGCTCATCACGCTGATCGTGTTCTTCCAGATACTCGTCACCGCGCGCGATGCATCCCGCGGGATACCGGCATCGGCGGTGCTCTCGGTGCGCTCGCTCGGGGGGACGCGCTGGCAGGTCTTCCGCCATGTCGTCGTGCCTGCGGCGCTGCCCGACATCTTCACGGCGCTTCGCATCAGCACCGGAACGGCGATCGCCGTGCTGTTCTTCTCGGAGACGGTGGCCGGCAGCGAGGGGCTCGGCTACTACATCATCGACGCGTGGAGTCGCATCGCCTACAGCGAGATGTTCGCCGGAATCATTGCCATGGCGCTCCTCGGCGTAGTGCTCTCCGCGGTGCTCGAGGTGACAGCGGCGCGCGTATGCAACTGGACGCGCGCGGGACGGTAGCAGGCGGCGGCCGGAAGGACTTTACGGCAGCTGTGTCGCCGGGTGGCAGTTGAGGCACAGGTTGTCGTAGTACGCCGTTGTGGTCGCCTCAACGAGCATCCGGTAGTTCTGCGTCTCGTGCGGGAAGTTCTGGAACCGCGGGTTGTCCGCAGACGTCCATCCATCCGGCGTGGTGATCGTGTATGCGGCAGCGTCACCCTGGTTCCCGGCTGCGGACAAGTCGCCGACGATGCGAGAGTCCTCATGACACTGCTGGCAGATCGGCTTATGACCGGCCTGCTGGGCCGTGCGCGGGAACGGCATCAGGTAGCCGCGGTTCGTGTTCGCGAGTGTGCCGAGAACCGTCACACCCGTGAGCGCGTCGCTGTTGAGTTTGGCGACGTTCGTGTAGATGAACGGCGTGGTCGTGGTCGATTTGGAGTCCACGGGGTGGTTGTGCACGGCCGAGAGCCCCGAGTCCCTGCCCTTGTGGCACCCAAGACACCAGTCCGAGCCGTAACTCGCAGTCGGTGTCGTCGCATTGCCAGGGAGCTGTTTAAGCAGCTTGCTGGATACTGTGCGGGAGATGATGCCCCACTCGTAGGAACGCTGCCGCTCACCCTCGTACGCGGCAACCACACCGGCTCCGTGTGGGCTGTGGCACGACGTGCATGTGAGCGTACCCCCGGGACCAGCGAACGTGACGATCTTGGAACCGCCCGTAGTCGCATCTCCGCCGGGGACGACATTCGTCGTCTCGATGCCGTGCGACGAGCCGACCGCCAGGCCGCGTTTGGCAATCGTGCCGTAAACGCCCTTTCCGGCGGTTCCGTCATGGCAGGTTAAACACGTTGCTTTGACGGTCGCGCCGGGGAGCAACACGACGCCCGCCGCAGGCGCATCATGCACCGAGTGACACTCCCCGCACTTGGATGTGGTGGTCGTGTAGCCCCCGTGGACGCCTGCTCTTGGATCAGCGGAGATCGCGCCTGGCCACGGATCGTGGCACGTGCCACAATGCTCCGCGTCCATAGGGGGGATGGTCGATGTCGTCTCGTCGAACCCGAACGCCGTAACCGGGAACGCCAAGATGGCGACCGTGAGGCCGCCGAGCGCGACGAGCATGACTTTGCGTGACAGCATCAACCGGACTCCGATGGATTCGATTCACCCTCCATAGTACAACTATCGGCTCCCCCATGCGCCGGGCGTCTTCACAGCGATGGCCGTCCCGCCAGGAATGCCTACGAGGATGCGAGCACCGCTTCGACCGTCTCCCGCAGCAACTTCGGCTCGAACGGCTTCGTCACGTAGTCGTCGCAGCCGAGATCGAGCCCGTGCTTCAGGTCGTCTTTCTGCGCCGCGGTCGTCAGCATGATGACCTTGATGCCGGCTGTCTCGGGGCGCCTACGCAGGAAACCGAGCACCTCGAAACCGCTGAGCTTTGGCATGTTGACATCGAGAATCACCAGATCCGGCAGCTCGCGAACCGCCGCATCGACCGCGACCTCGCCGTCGACCGCTTCAATCAGCTGATGCCCGAGGGAGCGCAATGCCGCCCCTACGAGCATCCGAATCTGCTGGTTATCATCTGCGACAAGTATCTTGCGTGTCGTCACGGGTGCCCCCTCCTCGTGACGGTGCGGACAGGCCTAATCCCGGTTGCGGTGCATGATGTTGACGATGGTGTGCAGCTTCGCCTCGCGCTTGGTCCGCTCCTTGGCGACCTCTTCGCGGCGCTTCGGATCGAGCATTGCCTCGATGTGCTCGGCGACTTCTGAAGGCTTGAACGGCTTGGGGATGTAGTCGACGAGATCGTCCTTCATCTGCTCGACTTGCTCTTCGAACGTTCCAGCCGCCGAGAGGAAGAGTATCGGGGTTAGCTTCGTAGCCGGTCGTTGCCGTAGTTCAGCGCGGACTTCGTGCCCGGTCATCTTCGGCATCATCACGTCGAGAACGATCAGATCAGGCTTTTCCAGCCGCGCCTGGGAGAGCGCTTCGATACCGTTGTCCGCAGTGACGATCGTGTGACCCCGGTTGGTGAGTGCGACGGTGAGCAGTCTCTGGATTGAGGGCTCGTCGTCGACCACGAGGATCTTGGCCATGGTGAGATCCTACCTTTCCCTTTACGCCCCGAGGATCTCCGACACCTTCTGTACCAGGTCCTTGGGCGTGAACGGCTTGCAGATGTATTCGCTTGCACCGCATGTTAGACCTTCTGCGATTTCGCGCTGTTGTGACTTCGCCGACAGCATGACGATCGGAATATGCGCCGTTTTGGGGTTCTCGCAAATCGCCTTGGCGGCTTCATATCCTGTCATGACCGGCATCATCACGTCGAGTAGGATGAGGTCCGGCTGCTCACGCTCGGCGACCTCGACAGCCATGCCGCCGTCCGAAGCGGTAACGATTTCGAAGCCGTGATTGCTCAGCGTGAACGAAACGAGCTTGAGGATATGCGGTTCGTCATCGGCTATAAGAATCTTACTCATTCACCAACCTCCACGTTTTGCAGGAGCGCTTCCACGCGCCGGGCAAGTTCCTCGGCGGAGAAGGGCTTGTCAACCCGCTGGTTCGCAAGGCCGAGGATATCGATGCGCGAGCGGTCGATCTGGTGCGCCGTCATCACGACGATCGGGATGTCCTTGGTCTTGGGGTTCGTCTTGACCTTCTCAATGACCTGATAGCCGTCCATGACCGGCATTTTGAGGTCGAGGAGGATGAGGTCGGGGTGCTGTTTGCGAAGCGCCGCCATCGCCTCTGCGCCGTCGTAGGCCGCGAGGACCGAGAACCCCTTCGCTTTCAGGTTGCGGCACAGGAGATCGACGATGTTGCGGTCGTCGTCAACGACGAGCACGACGGGCGATGACATGCTGCCGACGAGATTGTCGACGATCTGGGTCAGACGGTCCTTGTCGATTGGCTTCTCGAGGTACTCGGATGCACCAAGCCGACATGAACGGCCCTCGTCACACACGATCGAGAGTACCAGGACAGGAATCTCCGACGTTTCCGGTTGATCCTTGAGCCTTTGAAGGAGATCGAACCCGTCGCCCTCGTTGAGCATGACGTCGAGGGTGATTACCCGCGGGTGCGTCTCGATCGCCTTCTGCATCGCCTCGTCGGCGGAGTGTGCCTTCACTACGTCGTAGCCTTGCTTGACGAGGTACGTCTCGACGAGGTTAGCGATCTCCGGGTCCCGATCCACAACAAGCACCATGCCTCCCGCAGCCCCTGAGCCCTCGAGGTCAGGGGTTCGCACCATGTCGGGCGAGGCCGCTGGAAGTGAGAACCAGAATCGCGATCCCTTGCCCGCCGAACTCTCCACGCCGACACGACCGCCGAGGAGTTCGATGATGCTCTTACAGATAGAAAGCCCGAGTCCCGTACCGCCGATCTCCCTCGTGAGCGACGAGTCGACGCGGTAGAACTTGGTGAAGAGCTTCGTCTGATCTTCCTTGGCGATGCCGATTCCCTCATCCGTGATGCTGACGGTGACCATGTCGCCCTCGGCAGCTGCAGCGACCGTGACGCTTCCGCCTTCGGGCGAGTACTTGATCGCGTTGCTCATGAAGTTCATGAGCACCTGGCCGACACGATCGCGATCGCCGGCGGCCTTGCAGAGGTCGATGGGCGCCTTGGCGATGATCTTGTGACCGCTTTGGTCGGCCACCGCCTGAAACGTGTCGACCGCGCCGGCGATAAGGTCGGCCATTTCGAGTGGCTGGATCTTGAGGTGGATGCGCCCCGACTCGATGCGGGAGATGTCGAGCATGTCGTTGATGAGATCCACGAGCCGGTCGGAGTTCTGCTTCACGATGGAGAGGAACTCGCGCTGGATCTCGTTGATCTCGCCGGCTTCGCCGTCGAGGATTAGATCGATGTAACCCTTTATGGAAGTGAGCGGCGTACGCAGCTCGTGCGAGACCGTCGAGACGAACTCGTTCTTCATCTGGCCGACATCGCGCTCTGCGGTGACATCATGAATCGTGGCTACATAGCCGAGATATCCGCCGGACTCGTCGAGGACCGGGTCGGTGCGCACATCCATGATGCGATGCTCAGGCTCCTCGAGCCTGACCTCGCGGACCTGCGAACCGTCCACGGGTGGGTCGAAACTGTCATCGGCTTTCATCGACAGCATCTGCCAGAGGTATGCGCGCTTGCCGAGGTACTCCTCGGGGTCGATTCCGGCGAGGGTGATGGCCGCAGGGTTCAGGTACGTGACGATGTCTTCAGGGTCAAACACAACAAGACCATCGCCGGTGCTCGCAAGGATTGCTTCGGCCCGCCGACGGTACGACTCGAGAGCGCTGTCGTCGCGCAGGGTGATGACCGCCGCGCGGCGTCCCGAGCAGTCATACGGGGCCACGGTCGCCGAGAGGACACGCTCGTCGATCATCATGCGCAGGAGATGCGGTTCCTTGCGGGTGCGGGGCCGCAGGAGATGTTCGATCGCGGCCTCGATCTGTGGCTGATCGAGCGAGGTGTAGAGCTTGCCGACGACATCGTCGCGGCGTTTGCCGAGCATTTCCTCGGCCATCTCGTTGAAAACCCGCACATCTCCATCCGGGCCTACGGCGACGAGACCTTCGCCTGTTGTGGCCATGAGCGCGCGGACATGCATGTAGGAGCGACGTTCGTCGGCGTTCTTTGGCACGTTTGAGCCACCCCCTTCAGGGCATACCTCTACACGCGACGTATTCGCTTGCGAATGATTAATCCCTGCCAGTGAAGGTGGTGTTTCTCGTGGGCGTGGAGTGTGCACTGAACGAAACGATGAGGG
>JBBQIR010000067.1:0-11698 GCA_038325105.1 Coriobacteriia bacterium | reverse complement strand
TAGCCTCGATCTTTCACGAAGGTCTTCCGGCCGGTCTCGAGGTCCCGAAACCGACCCCGTGCCACGATCTCGCATCAGTCTGAGCGTTGCGGAGGTCGCTGCGCGGGCTTCGCGAGCCCAGACGGGTGTTCCCGAGCCGTTCCAGCTTGTTTCGGGGCGCGATTAACGACCCCCGGGTTATCGGTGTGCGACTGCTCGGCGAGCGGGATCGCCTCAGCCCGAAGGCAGTGACCTGAGTCGCTCGAATGCGGTGGCGAGCACCTCGACCCACGGCCACCGTCGCGGGAGGCGCAGCGTGACCCCTCGGGCGTGGGTCACGATCCTGCCGGCGACGTGCAGCAACCGGTAGCGCAGGCGCTTTGGCTCCGAGGTGGCGAGTGGCGTGCCGGAAAGCAGCAGCATCCTGGCCCACGCGACCAGATCGATACCCGTGAGCACGAGCTCGAGCCAGGCCTCGTTCATGGAGAAGAGGCGGAAAGGGAGGTTGCGAAGCCCGCTCGCCTTGGCACATCTGATCGAGTCCTCGATCGCGGCACGCTGACGGTGCACCTGCTCGATGCGTGCGATGCGCGATCCCTTCTGGTTCGTGAGCATCACCTGGAAGCGGTGACCGTCGACGTCTGAGAAGGAGAGTTGCGCCCCGGGGTGCGGACGCTCACGGCGGCAGATCGCCCTGGTGCCTTGCGGCCAAGACGACAGATCGATATCGAGTTCTGCCACCCATGCGCCGCCTCGCGGACCACCCTCACTGTCGAGCGCGGGGGCCCATGCGCTCTGGGGCAGCTCGAGGATCGCGTCGCGAACGCGCCCTGATAGATCGCATCCCACCGAGAAGGAGAGCCCTCTGCCCGCAACCGCATCGAGGAAGGCGTGGGTCGCACCGGCCGAATCGCAGCGCACGAGCGTGCCGGAGTCGACGGCACCGCCGGGCAGCTGGGCGAGCGCGCGGTCGAGCACGGTGATGTGGTCCGCGGCGGTGTTGGCTCCGGCGTTGCCCGGTCGCAGTATCCCCGAGAGAGCCTCTCCGGTCGTGGCCTCGAAGCACAGCAGCGGGTGGAAGCCGAAGCCTCGCTTGTAGGTACCCGCCGCACCCTCCTTCTCCGAGTGCGCGGTCAGGAGGGTGGCGTCGAGGTCCAGGATCACACGGGCGGGGGTTCCCGCGAGCGCCCAGACCCGTGCCCGCGCGGCGGCACGAGCTTGACGCAGACGGGCGAGCATCCCGACATCCAGACGCTCGACGCAGCGGTAGGCCGTGGGATCGGAGGCGACAGCCCCGAAGAGTACCCCTTGGTCCCGCAGGACGCCCAGGTCGGTGAGGCAATCCCCGCCGTCGGCGAGTACGACAGCCAGGTCCCTCACGATGCGCCCGGGTTCGTGGGTGACCTTCCGGTGATGCACCGAGAGAGCATCCACGAGGCCGTCGGTCAGGCCAAGACGATCACAAAGACCGGTGAGGAGGGCGGTACCTGCGCGAGACGTCAGGCCCGACATGTCGCAGGTGACTTCAAAGCGGGCTGCGGGCGTGGTAGCGTTCACCAAGACGGTGATCCTTTCCGGCGGGTTCTGGAGGCTTCACAACTCCCATTATCCCAGCCCAGAGGGCCACCGTCGCCTATTTCAGGCGTGAATCTCAGTCGCTTCGTGAAATATCGAGGTTAGGGATCGTCCTGAGATGAATTGCCGTAATTGTCGATGAAACGCGCATCGTGAAGAGAGGCAGCAGCATGGCTGAGCACACAGAGGACATGGACCTGCGCCGAGAAGGTGGTCTTTTCGTGCAGGTTACGGACAACGAGCCGGAGGCCTGTGAGGAAGCCGATGATGGTTGCCCCACCGACGACGATCCGGGTTCGGAGGCCATACACCCTCCCGGCACAGTCGATGATACGCCTTACTCTCTTGGCCAACAGGAGCCTGAACCCGCAGACGCCCATGTAGGTTCACGCGCGCGGGATGCCTCAGGGGGACCTGTCTCGCGTGAGTCAGGCGAGATGATGGCAGCGCAGCAGGGGCTCATTTCAATCGACGAAAAGTCGGGATACAACGTTCACGGGTTCTCGGCGAGCGAGCGCAGAGAGATCGCCGAGGCTCTGGGCGATGACGCCGCAGAACCTCTGCCCAACCATCCGGGCGGTACGAGCGCCACCGGAAGCGTGGGAGTGCCCGATCGCCCGGAGCCTCCGCGTGAAGACGACGCATGAGAAAGTCAGAATGATGCGGCGCGGCAGGCACGCTTCTAAGACGCATGGGATGCTTTCGGGAAGAAGATCTCTGACTGAGCAATCAGCAGGCTTCAGCCAACTATTCGCTGTGAGCTCTCCATCGATCTCGCATCGTTCCTTGCGATGGGCGCCGTGAGCGCCCCAGGCGCGTCGCGGTCGCCGCGATACCGCAAGGACAGCATCTCTCTCCCGGGGGCTGTGGCGCTTGGCTCCGGCGTGATGATCGGTGCGGGCATTCTTGCCGTCACCGGTCAGATCGCTGAACTCGCGGGGCGGCTGTTCCCCCTCGTGTTCGTGTTGGCGGCGATCGTCGCCGGCTTCAGCGCTTATTCGTATGTGAAGATGGCCCACGCGTTCCCGTCTGCGGGTGGTATCGCCACCTTCCTGGAGAAGTCGTACGGGATGGGTTGGCTCACTGCGGGGATGTCTCTGCTGATGTACCTGTCTATGGTGCTCAACCAGAGCCTTGTTGCGCGCACGTTCGGCACGTATGCGCTGCGGCCGTTCGGTGTCGCCCCCGGTAGCCTCCTTGTATCCGTGCTTGGCGTGGGACTACTACTCGCTGCGCTTGTGGCCAATCTCGTGGGGACTCGCCTCGTCCAGGGCATCTCGCTGGTGGCCACTGCGTTCAAGATCGGTGGCCTGGTCGTCTTCGCCGGCGGGATCCTCTTGTTTTCGGGGTCGGGGATGACCGCTCCGTCTGGGTCGGGGGCGCCGGCCGGTCCAGTCTCCGTGCTCGGTTCCGTCGCGCTCGGCGTGTTGGGGTACAAGGGCTTCACCACGATCACGAATCAAGGCGAGGAGCTCGTTGATCCGCGCAAGAACGTGGGTCGCGCGATCATACTGTCCATCGTGCTGTGCGCGGTGCTGTACCTGCTCGTGGCACTCGCCGTTAATTCGCAGCTCTCCATAGCCCAGATCGTCGATGCGCGCGACTACGCGCTCGCGGAGGCCGCACGACCTGTCTTTGGTGATGTCGGCATGTGGTTCACCGTCGTCTTCGCCGTGGTCGCCACCGCGACCGGCGTTATGGTGAGTGTTTTCGCCGTGTCTCGCATGCTTGCGATGCTGACCGACATGAGCCTGGTGCCGCACAGCCATTTCGGCATGCCGGGGAATGTGCAGCAGCACACCGTCGTCTACACCGTGGCGATTGCGATCGCGCTTACCATCCTGGGCGACCTCTCGAGGATCGCCGCTCTCGGCGCCATCGTCTACCTCGTCATGGACATCGGAGTGCACTGGGGGCTGATCTTTAGGGTGCGCGAGGAAACCGAGGCCCGTCTGTGGATCCCCGCCGTCGCGATTGTGCTCGACATCGCGGTCTTGGCGGGACTCGTGTGGGTCAAGGTCGGTAGCGACCCGATTCTGATCGCCGTTGCGGTTGCCGTCTTCATCACAGTCTTCAGTGGAGAGTGGCTCTTCCTGAGGCGATCACAGACTTCGAACTAGAGCGGAGATCGGATAGGCGGAGATCCCAAGTTCGCGTGCGATCGCGCTGATCGAGACGCCCGCCTTGCGCATCGAGACGATGCCACCCATTCCTCCGCCGAATCAACTGACTCTCCTCGCCATGTCGCCGTGGCAAGGAGCCTACAGGGGGTGGTCGGTTATTCAATCGTCACAGGATGGTCATTATTGAGCCGTCAACGACGCGGGTACCTTCTATGTTACGTGTGCCCATAAATACGAGGAGGAGCCGTGAATCAAGAGAAGCCGCGCAAGAAGATGATGACGATGAGTTGGGGCCGGTTTGCGGCCGCGATCGGGACATCGAGCGTCATCATGTTCTTTCTGATGTACCAGCTGATCTACTCGCTGGATCACGCGACGTTCAGCATGAGTCGGCTCGTCTCTACACTCGTGATGGCGTGCGTCATGACGGTTGTCATGCTCGGTTTCATGTGGTCGATGTTGGAGGGACAGCGCCTCAAAGTGGCTATTCTCGTCATAGCCGCTCTTGCCGGCGTAGCTCTGTTGTTTGTGAACAGAAGCCAGCTGCTCATCAACGATACATCCTTCATGCAGTCTATGATTCCGCACCACTCGATTGCGATCAACAACGCCCGAAAGGCGAACATCAGCGACCCCCGTGTCCGGAAATTGGCGGACGGGATCATTGAGTCACAAGTGCGAGAGATCGCGCAGATGAAGCTATTGCTGGAGGACATCGAGCGCGATGGTGAGCGCGGCGGAGCTGAACTGCCGCCGGTTTCGGCAGAGGCGACTCCAGGCATGCAGCCAGCAATCGAGAAGGTGGTCGAGTAGTACTTCGCCTCGCGCGGCGAGAGTTAGTGCAAGTCCGCCAAGGCGGTCAGGTCACTATCCGAACCATCCACGACGGACACCACCAAGGGCGCCGTGTCGTCTCAGCGGAGTGGACGGCCCCCGTGCCACTCATGTGTGGGCCCACGCGTACGGGACACGTGCTCCAGGCCATGAGCAGATGCAGACGCCATGGACTATACGGCGGACGGGTCCACACGGCATACGACCCGCGGCGTGAGCGCGGTGGGTGTCACGGGTAGGTACCAACTACTCATTGATTCCAATACGGGAGGAGTTGTCATGGACCTCGACGACAAGATCAAGAACAAGTCAGACCAGGTGAGCGGCAAGACAAAGGAAGCCGTGGGCAAAGTCACGGACAACGAGCGGCTGGAAGCCAAAGGCAAGCTGCAGCATGACAAGGCTGAACTGGCCGAGGACTTCGACGACCTCAAGGAGAAGGCGAAGCACGCCGCCGACGACGTCAAAGACGCTTTCAAGAAGTAGCGATCCGCGGATGAGCTGCCGCACGGTCGCATGCGCGGTTCTACAAGCGACGCCCCGTCCTCCCGAAGTCTAGGACGGGACGTCGCGTTACCGGCTGTGGTGCTCCGCCTACGGAAGCGTGCGCACCTTGGGCTCTCGAGCCCACTGGCGCGTCTTCGCAGCGGCGATGAACTTCTTGGGGTCGGCAGCGTCGACGACTCCGGCGTCGGCCTTGACACCGGAGGCCTTGAGCAGCGCCTTCCCGCCTTTGTCGATGGCGATTGCCTTAAGGTGGCCGAATGCGTCACGAACGAAATCGACAGCGGCAGCCTCCTCGGCAAGTTTCTTCGCGCTCTCGTCGGAAAGGAGTATGGCCACGGCGTCGAAGACGATCGAGGGAGTGCCCGCCAGCTGGTGTTCGACGACGACGGTTCTGCCGCCCCCGAGTTTGACCTCGCCGATTCCGGGCGCGACGAGCTTGACGGTGGCTCCTGCGCCGTGCGCCGCCTTGCGAATCGTTTCGACCGCGTCCGCGTCAGATCCATGCGCTATCAGGATGCCGATGGAGCGACCCTTCAGGGTGTCCTTCATCTTGCCGATAAGCCCCAACGCGGGGGAAGCCGGCAGGTCGAGGATGTGTGCAGCGGTCTGCGGCGTGGAGGGTAGCTTTCCCATCGACAGACCTTTGGCTACCCGTTTGGCCAGCGTGGCGTCGATATTGCGCAGGTGCCCGACCACCGCGTCGCGGACGTGTGGCGTTTCCAGCTTCGACAACTCGAACACGTAAGCTGCCACGATGTGACCCTGTTCGGTGGGGTTCTGACTGTGGAAGAACTGCCTGGGCTGGCTGTAGTGATCGGCGAAGCTGCCCGGCCGAATGCGGCTCTTCAGTCCGTGATCGATGGATACGGCCGCGCTGGTGAATCCATGCGGTGATTCGAGTGGCGCCTCCGGTTCGAGCGATTGCGGTTCGTAGTTGACCCGGCCGCGGGGAACCGACATCTGCATGTGCCCGTCACGCTGGTTATTGGCCATGGGGCACTTGGGCGCATTGATCGGTATTTGTTGGAAGTTCGGTCCGCCCAGCCGCGAGAGTTGAGTGTCAGTGTATGAGAAGAGCCGACCCTGCAGGAGCGGATCGTTACTGAAGTCCATGCCGGGGACGATGTTGGCTGGACAGAAAGCGACCTGTTCGGTCTCCGCGAAGAAGTTGTCGGGCCAGCGATTGAGCACCATTCGGCCGATGACGGTGAGCGGCACCAACTCTTCGGGGATCAGTTTGGTGGGATCGAGGTGGTCGAAGGGGAACTCGTCGGCCTGCTCCTGCGTGAACAACTGTACCGAGAGTTCCCACTCCGGATACGCGCCGGCTTGGATGGCCTCGAACATGTCCCTGCGGTGGAAGTCCGGGTCCGCGCCGGCGAGTTTAACGGTCTCATCCCAGACGGTCGACTGCAGCCCCAGCTGGGGGCGCCAGTGAAACTTCACGAACGTGCTGCGACCTGAGCCATCGATCAGTCGGAAGCTGTGTACGCCGAATCCCTCCATCATGCGCAGCGAGCGCGGGATGGTGCGGTCTGACATCGCCCAGATGACGGCATGCATCGACTCCGGCGTGAGCGACACGAAGTCCCAGAAGGTGTCGTGGGCGCTACCTGCCTGCGGGAACCCGCGGTCGGGCTCCATTTTCACGGCGTGAACGAAGTCCGGGAACTTGATCGCATCCTGGATGAAGAAGACGGGGATGTTGTTGCCCACGATGTCGAGATTGCCTTCTCCGGTGTAGAACTTCACGGCGAAGCCGCGCACATCGCGTGGTGTGTCAACGGAGCCGGATCCGCCGGTTACGGTTGAGAAGCGGGCGAAGACCGGGGTCTTCATACCCACCTCGGTGAAGATCTTCGCCGTAGTGAACTTGCTCAATGACGCGGTGAGCTCGAAGGACCCATGCACACCCGTTCCGCGCGCATGCACGATGCGTTCCGGAATGCGCTCGTGGTCGAAGTGCATGATCTTCTCTCTGAGGATGAAGTCCTCAAGAAGTGTTGGTCCGTGCTCGCCGGCGTGGAGCGAGTTCTGGTCGTCAGAGACCGGCACACCTTGGTTCGTGGTGAGCGCGGGATGTTTGCCCCCGGCGCGCTGGTGCAGTTCACCGCTGTTGCCTCTTATCGCAGCTGAACCCTTTGAGGCCGCCTTGCGCTGCTTACCCGCAGGCGGTTCCTTCTTGCTTGTGGCCATGGTTGCCCTCCCTCGGCGTCGTGGAGCTGTGTCAATGCATGCGCTGCACGGGGCAAACGGGTCGTGCCGCCTAGCCGCCTGCCTTGCCCGCTTGAGACCGACCTCTCATTAGATTAGGTACCCAGTCGCGGTCGTTTGCACGAGATCGCCACAAACGACGTCGCCACTGAACAGCAACTGGTGCGATCAGAGGGCCGAAGGCACCCTGTCCGGCGGGTCTGATCGCGCCCGTTCGTCGTGTTGGGCCAATCGCGACCGTGTTTGGCATCCCGCGTCGCGGGCATATGTAGCTCGGTAGCACGCCCGGCGCTCGTCCGACAACCTGTGCTGCCAGTCAGCAACTGCCGCGCCCCACCGTGGCCGGTTTTGCCACACGGCAGATCAGAGAAGCACAGTCCAAAGGAGGAGTATCATGCCAGAGTTTGGATCGCCCTTTTCGGGGTTGGCAAACGACAGGAAGCTCACGAAGGCGGAACTCATCCGAGCGATACGGTTCGCGACCGCTGCGGAGTTCGAGGCGACTCAGTTGTACATGCAGCTTGCCGAGTCAACGGATAACAAACTCGCTAGCGCAGTGCTTAAGGACATCGCCGATGAAGAACGCGTTCACGTCGGAGAATTCCTGCGCCTCCTCCACGAGCTGGCTCCAGATGAAGAGAAGTTCTATGCAAAAGGGTCAAAGGAAGTCGAAGCAATGATCAAGGAGACGAAGTAGACACGGCCCGCAGACCACTCCCCAACCACTTGCCTTAGCGCCACTACCCCCAAAATGTAGCGCCCACGTTGCTCGCTGCAGTTAGAGGACGCGATGACAGACTCAGAGCATCAAGAAGCACCTTGCGACGGGAGCCAGGGAATCCTGGACGCCCTTGCGACGCCCGTCTACGCTGTCGACCGCGACTTGTGCTACACCGCGTTCAATCCCGCGCATGCCGCCGTCATGAGATTCGGCTACGGTGCAGAAATTGAACTCGGAGGCAGGATGCTTGAATACCACACCATCCCGCTTGACGGCGAGCTGATGCGATCGAGTCTCGACCGCGCTCTGAACGGCGAGACGGTGTCCTCCAGGGCGTGGGTTGGACGCGAGGAGAATCGCAGGTTCTACTGGACGACTCACAGCCCCATTCGCGATGACGATGAGATCGTGGGCGTCGCCATGGTCTCGCTTGACCTGACCGAGCATGAGCTGGCGGAGCAGGGCCAAACGCGCCTCGCATCTATCGTCGAGTCCTCGGGCGACGCCATCATGAGCGTGACGCTGGATGGGACGATCATGACCTGGAACCTTGGCGCCGAGCAGATGTACGGCTACTCCGCTCAGGAGGCGATCGGTCAGCACGTGCAGATGCTGGTCCCCTCCGAGGGCCGCGAAGGCATCCGCGAGCTCCTCGCCAGAATCGTCCGCGGGGAGCGCGTCGAGCCCTCCGAGGCCGTCCGGATCCGTGCGGATGGGCAGCCTATCGACGAGTCGCTGAGCGTGTCGCCGCTGAGGTCCCCCGAGGGGGTTGTCATCGGGGCGTCGAGCATCGGGCGCGATATAACGGACCGCAAGAGCGCTGAGAGGGCGCTGCGGGACCAGGAGGAGGTTATTCGCGGGGCCTACGTGGACGTGCTGGACGCTGTGACCGGCGGGAAACTCGTTTTGGTGACCGAGCAAGAACTCGCCGAGGAGCTCGGCGAACCCCTGGGAGATGAAAAGGTCATCGACGCGGCCGGGCAACTCGCGAACGCGCGCGCGGCGATTTGTGTCGAAATCGAGCGCCGCTTCCCTGACTGCAAATTGGCCAGTGACTTCATGAACCCGGTCGGCGAAGCGCTCAACAACGTTCTCAAGCACGCGGGCTCTGGGATCTACCAGGTGCTCGTGAAGGCCCCCGGCACCGTCCAGGTTGCGATATCGGACTCGGGGCCGGGAATCGACTTTTGCAACCTGCCGAAAGCAACGCTCGTTCAAGGCTACTCGACCACAGCGACTCTGGGCGCCGGGTTCACCATCATGCTGCAGATGAGCAATCGGGTGCTCCTGACGACGCGACCAGGGCGCACCGTCATCGTGTTGGAGTTCGACCGGAATCTGTAGTCTGCCAACGAACGCCGCCGAACCCGGGCGTTCTATCCAAGTCCGGCGTCAGTCAGCGCCTGCGAATGGCCCACATGACGAGCACAACGATGCCTGCAAGCACCAGCAGCCCGAGCAGCGGGACCAGCCAGCCGCCTCCGCCGCTCATCATTGTGCCGAACCAATCGCTTCCGTATCCCGAACCGTTACCCATCATCGTTTGTTCAACTCCCTCCAGTGATCTGCACGTCGTCCATGTCCTTCGCTGCGGGTCCGTAGATCACATCGCCCCGGCGTCCGAAGCGCGATCCGTGGCACGGGCAGTCGACTGTCCCTTCAGCTGTGTTCCACTTCGTCTCGCATCCCAGGTGCGTGCACGTGCCTCCGGCCACCGAGTCCTCATGGGCCTTGTCGTGCCGCGATGTCAGATGACCGCCGATGAACTCACGACCGACCGTCGCGTTCTCGGCCACAAGCGACCCCGCCGAGCTCGGCCCCGGGACTCGCGACGGTGAGACCATCTTCGCCAAGGGGTGCGTGCGCCCTTCGACTGCGTCGGCGATGATCGATGAGGCCACGACACCCTTCGTCATGCCCCATCCAGCGAACCCTGCGGCCATGAATAGACCGCGTCCCAGTGGAGCTTCGCCGATGTACGGCAGCCCATCCGGCGTCTCGTAATCGTGCGCCGACCAGTGTCGGATCACTTCGCACTCGCCCACGACGCTCACCACGGAGGCGACAAGACTCGCATACACCTCGCGCTCGTCGACAGAGGCGACCCGGATTCGCTTTCCGCCCGCGATCCACGTGCCCCCCGAGTCCGCTGTGGGGCGAAGGGTGATCGCCTCGCCGCCGACCTGCATCCACATCCCGTCAGGGATGGCATCGCGGGGCACGAACTCAATAGCGTAGTGCGCGTAGGGAAACAACCGGGTGAAGAAGCCGCCAGTGTCGTGCACGGGAAAGTGGTCGGCCATGATCGCGACCGGCGCACTGACCGAGCCGTGGTCACAGATCGCACGCCAGCCCTCGTCGTCATGGTCAAGCGAGCGGACCGGCGAGCTCTCGAACACCTCCGCGTTGGAGCCAAGCGCCGCGATGACGGCGACGGCGAATGCGCCCGGGTCGATCAGCACTTGCCCGGGGAGAACGGCAGCGCGGCGATCGAAGGGGAGAGGCGCCGCTGCGGCCGTGGCAGGCAGCCCTGTCGACATGAGCGCTGCGAGGTGCTCGTCAAAATCGGCGCTGGCGGCGTCATCTCCGGCGACGAGGAAGGCGGGTACACGCCGCACGCTTTCGAGTCCGAGACCGGCGGCGATCGTCGCCACCTCGTCCACGGCCGCGAGGTTCGCCGACGCCCACGCCCGCACATCATCGTCCGCGTGCTTGCCGAGCAGGTCCCGCCACGAGTCACCGTGCAAAGCGGTGACCTTGGCGGTCGAGTGGCCGGTTGTGCCTGAGGCGATGCGCCTTCGGTCGAGCAGAATGACGCGTCTGCCAGCGCCGACGAGCTTTCGCGCGACGAGCGCTCCGGTGATGCCGGCCCCGACAACGAGAACATCGGCGGCGTGGTCGCCATCGAGCATCGGGTGCTCAGCGGCATCGACCGCCAACCACACGGATCCTGCGGCACCGGGGACGCCCTCTACGGCCTCAATGTACTCGCGATTCACGGTATCTCCTCAGCTTGCTTTCGGATGACGGTGTGCGTTGCGACGTGCGAGCCTGTGTGGTGGAGCACTTCCTTAACGAGTGCGAAACCACATCTTGCGAATATACCCATCGAGGCAGGAGTGGCCCGGCACATCGAGCTGAAGTGCGTGAGGGAGGTGGCGCAGACGGCTGCCCCTGCAGGTCGGGTGAGGCAATCCCGTCAAGAGTGGGTAACAACCCTCTATTGGCAGACCTCTAGACCTTGGAGTTGATCGGATATGTTGTGGACCATCATCGTTATTCTCTTCGTGCTCTGGCTACTCGGCTTCAGTCTCAACATCGGCGGCGGGCTGATTCACGCGCTGATCGTCATTGCACTCGTCCTGCTGGTGTACAACCTGATTACCGGTCGCCGGGCCGGGTAGGCCGCACTCTGCGAGTTCTCGAGCAGAGGTACCAGAATCGTTCGCCCTACCAAAGGAGATCGATATCATGGCGCGATTCATGCGCGTAAATGACGGACCTGATGAGACCGGGTCGAACGCCGTTGTCATCGTGGTTCTGGCCGTCGTGGTTATTGCGTTGGTCGTTCTGGCGTTCTTGTGGATGACCGGCAGTTTTGGTGGATCTCATAACAGCAACATTGTGCCTGTCGCTAAAGAGGTGTCTCCCCAGTCATGTGATGTTCGTGGGGCTGCGTTATCACCTGTAGAAGCTGTAGTTCGCGGTTATCTTGGAGCGCCTGGTGCTCCAGGTGCACCCGCCT
>JBBQIR010000066.1:0-11787 GCA_038325105.1 Coriobacteriia bacterium | reverse complement strand
TTCGACCTGTTCGGGCTTGACGCCTTCGCCCCGACTCGCTGAGCAGCCCAGTTAGGTAATACAGAGAAGAAGTCGATTCACCCCCTGGGAGCTGCGGTTATCCACACCCCTGAGCGCAGAGCCAGGAAAGTCGCGCTAGTGGCAGCGATCGCAGAACGGACCCTCGTGGTGTTTGTGGCACGTCCCGCACTGGGCGTCGCGAGGGTACTCCTGATGCTGTGCGCGGAAACCTTGCCCGTGAGCTTCGTCGAAGTCGCCGTGACAGCCATAGCAGTCGGTCTTCACGTGGCATCGCCAGCACAGATTCTTGCGCTCGAAGCCCGAGAAACGTGCGTGATCGCCATCGATGAACTCGCGGTTGTGCGGCATGCGCAGTCCGTGACAGGCATCGCAGGTCTTCTCGTCGTGGCACGTGCCACATGTCGGTTGTGAGAGTTGCGTCTGCGGGTACATCCGAGAGAAGACCGGCGACATGCCCGGGTCGCCGACGTGACATACAGAGCAGTCACCCGGTGCTTGTTCGCCCGTGTGGCACTTGATGCATTGCGACATCCTGGTGCCTCGCGCGGTGCCTGTGCGCGCATGGCCGGTATCCGCATGGCAATCGCTGCACGTCATGCCGGCAGAGAGTGGTTCCTTGTGACTCATGCGGATGCCGTTCGACGCTTCAACAGATTCAGACACGCTGCCTGAATGGCAGGAGAGGCACCGCCGTGCCGAGATGTTCGCTGCCTTAGGTGAGACTCCGACTGCGCCGGCGACCACATGACGTATCCGGTCGATCGCGGCGCCTGGAGCGGACAATGCGGGTGTGCCCTCGTGGCATCGGACACAGTCAACGTTGGCGTGGTCGCCGGCACGCCAGCTTGCGGCGGACTCTCCCATGACGTGGCATGTGTCGCCACAGTATGCGTTGGAGGATGTGGCGACATAGGAAGCGACAACACCCGCAATCATCAGGATGGCCAGCAGGATCGTCAGCGAGCGATTGGAGAGGCGCTGGCGGGCAGCTCGGAGAAAGAGGCTCGCACGGCGGGGTGGCGAAGGTGCTTCCGGTTCTGGCGCAGGCGAAGCCGCGCGTACCATCTGCGTACGACCGGGCAGCAAGAAGATTATCAGCACGACGACGAGGATCAGCACCAGGAGGGTGACAGCGGCTAGCAGGAGCGCGGCGACCACGAGGTTCGAGCTGGGTGCGCTGATGACCTCCAGAATCTGGTCAATGTACGATTGCACTATCAGTCACCTGCCGCAGGAAGAGTGGATCGGAGGTTGCCGTCCGTAGAGCCCGGATGAATGTGGGCTACATGGCAGCGAATGCAGTCCTCCCGGCGATGGCATCTCACACATCGCGCATCGTCTACAGATGAAACGAGCGTTGGGTGGGCTTCGGTAAAGGCGGGCGTATGGGGCATGGCCACGCCGTGGCACTGGTCGCAGAAGTCAATCCGATCGTGGCACTTAACGCACGTTGCGGGCTCGGACGTGGCGGCATCTGGGTGCGTCGACCCGAAATCCAGGGGGTGGGGCAGGGGAATCTGGTGGCATGACTCACACTTACGTGCCTCATGGCACACATCGCATGTCCGGAGGTCTCCCATGCCATGGGCCGTCTCCCATTGCGGACCATGCGTGACGGTCCAGGAACCCTTTGTCAGGCGTTCCGCGCTAGATTTCCCGGCGTGACACAAATCGCACTTGGTGGAAACGTGCTCTTGACGGTGGCAGCCCACGCAGTCCTCCATCTGAGGTTCTGTGACCCAGCGGACTGCATCGCCGTGCGCGACGCCACTATGACACCCATCGCACGTGGATCCTAGCGCACACGTCGTGTGGGCGATTCTCAGGCCCGACTGCTCGATGGTCTGTTCGATGTCCTCCGAGTGGCACCGGCTGCAGGCCTGAACTGAGGTGTGTTGCGCAGAGCCGTTCGGTTTGTTCCCAGCCAGTTCGGAGGGGTACATCCGGAAGACCTCGGTGAACTTGAACGCCGGCCAGTCCCACGCACCCGCCTGAAGGTGACACTCGTAGCAGGCGATACCACTGTGCGCACCGGCCTGGAGGGTTTGTGTGTACGGCTTCATGGAGTGACACGCGCCACATGCTGCAGACGTGGATGATGCCGCGAGCGCGATGCCGACTACCAGCACGATGGCTGCGAGCGCGGTGATGACTATGCGGCGAGGGGCTCTTGACACGCGTGCGGTATCCGTTCGGCAGGTGGTCACAGGCAGGTCGCGGACAGGTTGAATTCTCCTGTCCATGATAGACGGCGGAGGGAGCGGACGCCAGAAACGGCGCATGCGTTGTCACTCTCCGCCTCGCGCGCTCTGTTCACCCGCGCTACAATATCCGGAATACTCTCTGGCCAGGACGGGAGCCGCGCCTCATGAGTGACACCTTCCATCGCATCTGCCTGCTGCCGGGCGACGGCATCGGACCAGAGATCACGGCCGAGGCAGTGAAGATCCTCGGCGTTCTTGGCGAGCGCTTCGGCGTGACGTTCGAGTTCACCGAGGCGCTTCTCGGCGGTGTGGCTATCGACGCGACGGGCTCGCCGCTGCCTGATGAGACGCTCGAGAAGGCGCACGCGGCCGATGCGGTGCTACTCGCGGCGATCGGCGGTCCCAAGTGGGACACAACCGACCCCGCCAAGCCACGGCCGGAGCAGGGGCTCCTCGGGATTCGTAAGGCGCTCGGACTGTACGCGAACCTGCGGCCGGTCAAGATCTTCGAGGCGCTCAAGGATGCGAGCACGCTGAAGCCCGAGTTCCTCGAGGGTGTCGACATGCTCATCGTGCGCGAACTCACCGGCGGGCTCTACTTTGGAGCGCGGGCACGCGAGACGGGCGTCGAAGGTGCTGCGACCGGCGGCGGAGCGGGCATGCGCGCGTACGACACGATGGAGTACCGCGAGTACGAGATCGAGCGCATCTCACGCACCGCGTTCGAGGCTGCGCGCCTGCGTGGCGGTAAAGTTCACTCCGTCGACAAGGCGAACGTGCTCGAGTCGAGCCGCCTCTGGCGAGAAGTCGTGCATCGCCTCCACGCTGCGGAGTTCTCCGACGTGGAACTGCTCGACCAGCTCGTGGACAACACCGCCATGCAACTCATCCGTAATCCCGCGCAGTTCGACGTCGTGGTGACCGAGAACATGTTCGGCGACATTCTCTCCGACGAAGCTTCTATGCTGACCGGTTCCCTCGGCATGCTTGCGAGCGCGTCGCTCGGCGACGGGACCGCACTCTACGAACCGAGCCACGGCTCTGCGCCGGACATCGCCGGTCAGGGCGTCGCGAACCCGCTTGCGATGCTGCTCTCGGTGGAGATGATGCTCCGGTACAGCTTCGCGATGAACGAGGCTGCCGGCGCGCTCTCCTCGGCGATCGAAGGGGTGCTGGCCGACGGCTGGCGCACCCGTGACATCGCAGACGCGACGACGCTGCCACAGAAGACGGTCGGCACGACGGCGATGGGAGACCTCGTTACCGCGCGGCTTGCGGCCGCCGCCGAGTAGTATCCTAGTGAACACGCGCGGCGCCCGGGGGCGAGCGCTTACGGAAGGGGAGTCACGATGACACTGCCGAAGACAGACAAGATCTGGATGGACGGAACCCTTGTGGACTGGGACAAAGCCCAGGTCCACGTACTCACGCACGCGCTTCACTACGGCTCGGGCGTCTTTGAAGGCATCCGGTGCTACGAGACCGCCGATGGTCCTGCGGTGTTCCGTTTGAGGGAGCACATGGAGCGCTTCGAGCGGTCCGCGAGCATGCTCTTCATGGAACTCGGGTACTCGGTCGACGAGATGGTCGAGGCCGTGAAGGAGACCATCCGAGTCAACAAACTCCAGTCGTGCTACATCCGTCCGCTCGCATTCCGGGGCTACGGCGTCATGGGCCTCGACCCGATTCCCGCGCCGGTGCAGGTCATAATCGCAGTGTGGCCGTGGGAGACGTATATGGGCGAAGAGGCACTCACTCGCGGCGTGGACGTGGGCGTGTCGTCGTGGCGCCAGCGTGGCATCAACTCGCTGCCGCCGGCGATCAAGGCGACCGGCAACTACCTCAACTCATCGCTTGCGCGCATCGAAGCGAACCGCCACGGGTACAACGAGGCGATTCTCTTGAACGAGCAGGGCAAGGTCTGCGAGGGAACCGGCGAGAACCTCTTCATCGTGCGTGACGGCGTGATCTCCACGCCGCCGGTCTCCGACGGTCTGCTCGAAGGTATCACCCGCGACTCGATCATGGTCATCGCGGATAACCTGGACTACCCGGTCATCGAAGAGTCGCTCGTGCGGACCGACCTCTACACGTGCGACGAGATGTTCATGACGGGATCGGCCGCCGAACTCGTGCCCGTCCGTTCGGTGGACGGCCATGTCATCGGCGATGCGGGTCCCATCACGCTCGAATTGCAGAAGATCTTCTTCGCCGTCGTCCACGGCGAAGAGCCCGATTTCGAGGACTGGCTGGAGCGCGTGTAGCGCTTCTGCCCGGCAGGCGGGGGAGTTCATGTTCACGCTCTACGATACGACGCTTCGAGACGGCACCCAGCGCGAAGGGATGTCGCTCTCGGTCGAGGACAAGCTGCGCATCGCCATGCGCCTGGACGACCTCGGCATCGACTACATCGAGGGCGGATTTCCCGGCAGCAACCCGAAGGACATCGAGTTCTTCGAGCGCGTTCGAACAGTGAAGTTCTCGCACGCCGTCGTGAGCGCCTTCGGTTCGACGTGCCGCAAAGACACGCCCGCCGCCGAGGATAGCGGCCTCGCGGCGCTCCTCGAGACCGGCTGCCCGGCCATCTGCATCTTCGGCAAGTCGTGGGACATTCACGTGACCGAGACGCTGCGGACCACGCTCGAGGAGAACGTGCGCATGGTGCGCGACTCGGTGGTGTTCCTCAAGGCAGCCGGGCGCACGGTGTTCTTCGATGCCGAGCACTTCTTTGACGGCTACAAGCACAACGCCGGGTACGCGACCGAGGTCTGTCGCGCCGCTGCCGAGGCGGGCGCCGACGCGGTCGTTCTCTGCGATACGAACGGCGGTACGCTCTCGCACGAAGTCACGCGGATCGTCGCCGAGCTTGGCGAAAGCCTGCAGGTTCCGCTCGGTATCCACGCGCATAACGATGGCGCGTGCGCGGTCGCCAACTCGCTCGTGGCAGTCGACGCCGGATGCGTGCACGTCCAGGGGACCATGAACGGCTACGGCGAGCGCGCCGGCAACGCCGACCTCACTGCGATCATCCCCGGACTCAAACTCAAGATGGGCATCGACTGCGTGACCGACGACCAGCTGCGGCTGCTCACCGAGGTCTCGCATTTCGTGGCCGAGACAGCCAACCTGTCGCCGTACCCGCAGCAACCCTACGTGGGCGCGAGCGCGTTCGCACACAAAGGCGGCGTGCACGCGAGCGCGGCCGCGCGCCTGCCCGAGGCGTACGAGCATATCGAGCCCGGCACCGTGGGGAACCTCGCGCGCGTTGTCGTGAGCGAACTCGCCGGTCGCGCGAGCCTCGTCATGAAGGCCAAGGAGATGGGCATCACGCTTTCGGCCGAAGACGCGGCTCTCGGCGCCGTCCTTGACGGCATCAAGGAGAAGGAGCACCGCGGGTACTCCTTCGAGGCCGCCGATGCGTCGCTCGAGATCATGCTCCGCAAAGCGATCGGCACGCACGCGCCGTTTTTCAGGCTCGAGTCGTTCCGCTGCATCATGGAGAAGCGTGAAGACGGCCGCGTGATGACCGAGGCGACCATCAAGGTGCACGTAGAAGGCCACCGGTTCATCGCCACAGCCGAGGGAAATGGTCCCGTCAACGCGCTCGACCGGGCGCTTCGCATCGCCATAGGACGCTTCTACCCGGCCCTTGAGCCGATCGAGCTCACCGACTTCAAAGTCCGCGTCCTCGACGAGAAGAAGGGCACCGGAGCGGTCACGCGCGTGCTCATCGAGTCGGCCGATGGCGTGAAGTCATGGGGCACCGTGGGCGTCTCGGAGAACATCATCGAGGCGTCGTGGGAGGCGCTCGTCGACTCAGTCGAGTATGGACTTTCGCATCCGAGGCAGGAGAATCCGCAGCATTAGTGGAACTGAAGGGGTGTAAGTAGCTTCGTTCTTCGGTCCTCGGAGGGTGCTGTGAGGGTTGTCCGCATATTTCAGGATGAGGACGTCCGCTACGGGCTGGCCGACGACACGACCATCACGCTGATCTCGGACGAGCCGTTCGCCGCCTGGGAGACCGAAGGAATCGTGGCGCTCGGCGCGGCTCAGCTCCTCTCGCCGGTCATTCCCACGAAGATCGTGTGCGTGGGCATCAACTACCGCGAGCATGCCAGGGAGATGGGCCATCATCTGCCCAAGGAACCCGTGATCTTCCTGAAGCCGCCGACGGCCATCAACGGACCACACGGCGACATCCGGATTCCCGATACGATGGACAGCGTCGACTACGAGGGCGAGCTCGCCGTTGTCATCGGCCGCCGGACGCACAAGGTCACCCCGGAGGCCGCGAAGGCGCACGTTCTCGGCTACTTGTGTGCGAACGACGTTACCGCCCGTGACCTGCAGAAGGTCGACGGCCAGTGGACCCGCGCAAAAGGCTTCGACGGCTTCTGCCCGGTCGGACCGTGGGTGGAGACCGACATCAGCCCGCTCGATCTCAAGATCGAGACGTACCTCAACGGCGAGCAACGCCAGTGTGCGCGTACATCGGACATGATCTTCAACCCGTTCGAACTGGTGAGTTTTGTGAGCAGTGTCATGACGTTGCTTCCGGGCGACATCGTGCTCACCGGGACCCCTGGCGGGATTGGTCCCATGCGGCGCGGTGACGTCGTCGAGGTTCGCATCGAGGGCATCGGTAGCCTCATCAACCAGGTAGTGTAGCGGTCGTCTCGGCACCGGTCCGCGTGCGCTATACTGACTCGCAACCTATCCTGTTCGGACGGCGTCTGCCGTTATCGACCTGAACGAGGGAAGCGATTGTCTCGCCGAATGCTCAGAACGCTCCTCGCCTTGAGCGTGGTCGTCGTGCTTACACCCCTCACGACGGCGCTCGGTTTCTATGTGGACTTCTTTGACGGCTCCGCATCGGGCAACGCTGTCTACGAGGACATGGCGATCCGGCCAGAGGCGATCTACGACGCGGTGACCCGCAAGACCATCGTCGCGTACCAGGGCTTCGGTATGCATCCTTTCATCGCCGCATACAGTCAGGACACCCGTGAGTGGGAGGGCCCGTATCAGGTCGGGGTGAACCCGCTCCACGATGACGCTCACGGCGGTCCGTCGCTGGTGATCGATGCCGACGGGTACATCCACGTCTTTTTCGGCGCCCACAGCTCCTCGATGCTACAGGCCAGGAGCGCGCAACCGCACGACATCTCCACGTGGGACGATCTCGGGACCATTCGCGCCGCGTGGCGCTCCGGTGAAACCACCGTGACGAGTGTGATTCCCGCGACCTACCCCCAGCCGTTCCTCGGCTCCAACGGCAAGCTCCGGCTCTTCTATCGCAGTTCATCGAACGGCTACTGGTACAGCGTTGTCTCCACCGACGGGACCGGCGTGTGGACCGATCGGGAAACCGTGCTCCAGGGCGACTCACGTTCAGAGTGGTTCTACGCGAACTTCTCCCAATCAGCCGACGGCGATATCCACAGCGCCTTCCTCATTCGGGATTTCGCCGAGGCACCCGCATCGAGCGACTACTTCATCCGCCGCAATGCGTACTACATGCGAGAGGACGCCGGTTCCGGTGAGTGGCTGACCGCCGCAGGCGAATCGGTCCCGACGACCATGACGCGAGAGGCGATTGATGCCTCGTGTACCGTCTACAACTCGGGAGCCGAGTACCTGAACCAGGTGGTTGTCCGCGACTCTGATGGCGGTCCCTGTGTCCTGTTCGTCTCGGGCTCGCACGAACCGACCCCAACGTACACCTGGCAGTTTACCCGGTGGTCATCTGAGGACGGTACGTGGACCGTACCGACCGACATCGTCGACACCGACCACTTCTTCGACGCCGGCACGTTCCAGGTCTTGCCCGACGGCACGATCGAGGCGTTTCTCACGACTGGCGGTGTGCCCGATGAGAATGCCACGCTGGCGGACTCATTCCTCGCGGCGCGTGGTGGCGACATCGTTCGCTACACCTCGAGCAACGGCGGCGTGAGTTTTCAGCGACGCGGGGCACTCAAGTCGTCCCCCGGTCCCTGGGCACGCTATAACGACCCGCAGATCGTCGAGGGCTACGACGACGGTCCGCGCGTCTTCTTCTCGGAATGGAACAACGACTTCGCTAACTACATCCACAAGGTCTTCTTGTGGGGGGATGACGGCTTCGCACAACGCGAGTTCACGCCCGAGAGCGCACGGCTTGCCGGCGACAATCGGACCGGTACTGCCGTTGAAGTCTCCAAAGAGGCGTTTCCGTCGGGCACGAGCACGGTGCTTATCGCGTCGCGCGACAACTTCCCGGACGCGCTCTGCGGTGCGCCGCTAGCACATGCGGTTCGGGGACCCGTGCTGCTGACGTCGCCCCGATCGCTCGACGCATCGGTCACCGAGGAGATACTACGGCTCTGGGGGACGACGCGGACGCCCGGCACGATGACGGCGATCATCCTCGGCAGCGACAGGGCGGTCTCCTCGGACGTCTTTGGGCAGCTTCAGGGCCTGCTCGGCGCGAACAACGTTTCACGGGTCGGCGGAGCCAACAGGTACGAGACATCGATCAAGATTCAGCAGAAGCTGGCCACGCTGCGTGGAGCTCCGTCGACCGTCGTTATCGCGTCGGCGCTGAACTTTCCCGATGCGCTTGCGATCTCACCGGTTGCGGCGCGCAAGAATATGCCGATTCTGCTGACCGATCCCTCATCGCTCACAACGGTCACCTCGGACGCCATAGCGTCGGTTGGGGCGTCGGCGACCGTGATTGTTGGCGGGACGGCCGCAGTATCGGAGTCCGTCGAGGCCTCGCTTGCAGCCCTGACGCCGGAGCGGGTGCCGTTGCGTCTTGGCGGAGATGACCGGTGGGAGACGGCGAAGGTCATCGACGACTACGCACTCTCGCAGGGTCTGTCGCTCGAACGATTCGTGGTGTGCACGGGGGAGAACTTCCCTGACGCGCTCACCGGCGGCGTGCTCGCTGCCCGGTTGAACGCACCCATGCTGCTGACCAACAGCGAGTGGCTTCCTCAGCCAACAGCAAGCATTCTGATAACGCGCCGGCCGCATACCCTCAAGTGGTACGTGCTCGGCAGCGATAGCGCTGTCTCGCCGTACGTCGTGAACAGAATCGCCTCGTACCTGCCCCGTTAGGGCGCATGCCGCCCGTCACGATTGCCCGTCCGTCCGCCGGATGGCACCCTCTCTGTCGTGTCCTGGTGGTACGATAGTCCCACATCTTGCGCCCGCCACATCGCACGGGGAGAGCACTGCCGATGCCTTCAGACCGCCTTCGAACGCCCGTTGTCGAGGCCCTTCTCAGGGCCTTGCTCGCTCTAGAGGATGCCGACGAGGCGTACGCGTTTTTGCAGGATGTGTGCACCATTCGGGAGGTTCAGGACCTCGCACAGCGGCTCGCTGTCGCGCGCATGCTTGCTGCCGGTGAGCACTACACGTACATCCAGGAAGTCACCGGCGCCTCGACCACGACCATCAGCCGGGTCAGCCGCAGTCTCAACTACGGCGCCGACGGTTACGCGCGCGTCATCAAGCGAATCGGCGACAGCTCCGCGGAAGCGGGCGAGTAGCGCCCATGTCACGGTTCGTCCATCTGCACACGCATTCCGAGTATTCGCTCCTCGACGGCCACGCCAAGATCGAGGGGCTGCTTGACCGCGCTTCGGCGCTCGACATGCCGGCGCTCGCGCTCACCGACCATGGTGTCATGTTCGGTGCCGTCGAGTTCTACCGTGCCGCTGTTCGTGGCAACAAAGACAAGGGCCGTGACCCGATCAAGCCCGTTCTCGGTTGCGAGATCTACTTCACGCCCGACGCCCGACAGAAGCGTGACGGCAAGCCGAGGCTCAACCATCTGTTGCTGCTTGCGCGCAACCAGACCGGCTACCGCAACCTCATGGCGATGGTCTCCGAGGCATGGACGACCGGCTTCTACTACAAACCGCAGGTCGACGAGGAGCTCCTCAGGCGGTACTCGGACGGACTCATCGCGACCTCGGCGTGTATGAGCGGCATCATCAGCAAGTCCTTCGAGCACAACCAGCCCGAGGAAGCCCGGCGCTGGGCCGAGACGTACGCGCAGATCTTTGGTGAGGAGAACTTCTACCTGGAGATCCAGGAGCAGGGGATCGTCGCCGACAACGGTGTCTCGCAGAAGGACCTCAACCGCGCCATCGTGGGCCTGGCCGATGAGCTCGGGCTGCCGATCGTGGCCACCAACGACATCCACTACGTCCAGGCCTCGCACGCGCAGGCGCAAGACATGCTCGTGTGCATCCAGACGGGCAAGACGATCGATGACGTCAGCCGCATGAAGTTCTCCTCGGACCAGTTCTACCTGAAGTCGGCGGATGAGATGGAAACCGCGCTTCCCGAGTACCCGCAGGCGTTTTCGAGCACGCTCGATATCGCCAACCGGTGCGAGGTCAATCTGGAGTTCGGGAAGATCATCCTGCCCGTGTTCGAGGTGCCGCAGGGCTTTACCGAGGACGACTTCTTGCGCGAGGAGTGCGTGGTCGGTCTCAAGAAGCGGTTCGGCGATCCGGTGCCGGCCGAGGCGATGGAACGGCTCGAGACTGAACTCGAGGTCATCACGAGCAAGGGCCTCTCGGCGTACTTCCTCATCGTTGCGGACTTCGTGCAGTGGGCAAAGGACAACGAGATCGGGGTGGGGCCGGGCCGAGGCAGTGCC
This sequence comes from Coriobacteriia bacterium, assembly GCA_038325105.1. GTDB lineage: Bacteria > Actinomycetota > Coriobacteriia > Anaerosomatales > Anaerosomataceae > WSXY01. The sequence continues at coordinate 903 of JBBQIR010000066.1, read as the reverse complement.
GCCGGTTCCATCATCAGCTACGCGCTTGGCATCACCGCGCTCGACCCGCTCGAGCACGGGCTGCTCTTCGAGCGGTTCCTCAACCCCGAGCGTACCGAGATGCCCGATATCGACATCGACTTCGACGACGAGCGGCGGCTCGACGTTATCGAATACGTGAAGCGCAAGTACGGCGCCGACAAGGTCGCGCAGGTCGTGACGTACTCCACGATGCTCGCCCGCGGCGCCGTGCGCGACGCGGGGCGCGTGCTTGGCTACCCGTTCGGCGTGCCCGACAAGATCGCACGTCAGATCTCCGAGGGGACCATCGACGCCTCGATCAAGGCGAACCCGGACCTTCGCGGTGACTACCAGACGGGCGGAGACACACAGCGCATCATCGACGCGGCGAAGGACCTCGAGGGCATCGTGCGGGGTGAAGGCATCCACGCGGCTGCCGTCGTCATCTGCCGCGACCCGCTGCACTACCACACGCCGGTCAAGCTCGACACCAAGGGCGGCGTGATCATCACGCAGTACGAAGGCAAGGTCATCGCTGACCTCGGCCTGCTCAAGATGGACTTCCTCGGCCTGCGAACACTTACGGTCATCGCGAAGGCCGTGAAGGCGATTCGTGAGCACTGTGGTATCGACATCGACATCGACACGATTCCGACAGATGATCCCGCGACATTCGCGCTGCTGCAGCGTGCAGACACCGACGGCGTCTTCCAGGTGGAATCGCCCGGCATGAAACGCATGCTCAAGGACCTCAAGCCGACGGTCTTCGCCGACATCGTCGCTGTCGTGGCCCTCTACCGGCCGGGCCCGATGGATTCGATCCCTGACTTCATCGCGCGCAAGCACGGCAAGAAGGCCGTCACGTACTACGACGAGCGCATCAAGCACATTCTCGAGGAGACC
>JBBQIR010000065.1:0-12172 GCA_038325105.1 Coriobacteriia bacterium | reverse complement strand
GTCAGATAACGCCCTACCTCCATCCGGAGATGCTCGTCACGCTGGAATCGACCACCTACCCCGGTACCACCGAGGAGGTCGTCCAGCCGATCCTTGAAGCCGGGGGCCTCAAGGTAGGCACCGACCTCTACCTCGCGTTTTCGCCCGAGCGTGTCGACCCCGGCAACCCCGTCTACCAGACCAGGAACACCCCCAAGGTCGTCGGCGGCGTCACCAAAGAGTGCACCGACGTTGCGGTCGCGTTCTACCAGCGGTTCATCGATACCATCGTCCCGGTCTCATCCACTCGTGCTGCCGAGATGAGCAAGCTTCTCGAGAACATCTTCCGCTGCGTGAACATCGCGCTCATCAACGAGCTCTTGCTCGTGAGCGAGCGCATGGGCATCAACATCTGGGAAGTGGTCGACGCGGCTAAGACCAAGCCGTTCGGCTTCATGCCGTTTTACCCCGGACCGGGTCTCGGTGGTCACTGCATCCCAATCGACCCCTTCTACCTCTCGTGGAAGGCGCGTCAGTTCGACATGCACACCGAGTTCATCGAGCTCGCCGGGAAGACGAACGAGACCATGCCATACTACGTCGTCCAGCGCCTCATGAATGCGCTCAATACGCAGCGTAAGTCGCTTGCGGGTTCGCGGATCCTCATGCTCGGCGTTGCGTACAAGGCGAACATCGACGACATGCGGGAGTCTCCGGCGATCAAGATCGCGTCACTCCTCGGCGACAAGGACGCTGACGTCGTCTACCACGATCCGTACGTGAACGAGTTCATCGTCGACGGCAAGAGCATCTCCCTTGTGCCCCTGACCGCGGGGGAGGTCGCAGCAGCTGACGCAGTTCTCGTCGTGACCGATCACAGCCGTGTCGACTACCAGCTCGTGGTTGACTCGGCACAGCTCATTCTGGACACTCGGAACGCCCTGAAGGCGTTCGACAGCGACAAGGTGGTGCGTCTCTAGCATGACGAAACCCGTGCGTATCGGCGTCGTAGGATTCGGGTACTGGGGTCCCAACCTCGTTCGCAATCTCGACAAGCTCGGCGACGCTCAGATCGTTGTCGCGTGTGACCTTTCGCAATCGAACCTCGACAAACTCAGCGCGCTCTACCCTTATGTCGAGACCACGACCGACCTCGAGGTGCTCCTCTCCGACGCCTACGCGCTCGACGCAGTGGTCATCTCCACGTCTGCTCCCAGCCACTTTGCGATCGCGAAGCGCGTCATCGAGGCGGGGAAGCACTGCTATGTCGAGAAGCCGCTCACGCTCAAGAGCGCGGACTCCGAGACGCTCGTTCGTATGGCCGATGAGAAGGGCGTCGTTCTCTTCGTCGGTCATCTCATGGAGTACCACTCGGCGATCAACTGGATCAAGGAGTACATCGCCTCGGGCGACCTGGGCGATGTCCTCTACGTCTACATGCAGCGCCTCAACCTCGGAAAGGTCCGTACCGAGGAAAACGCGTTCTGGTCCCTCGCGCCCCACGACGTGTCGATCGTCTTGTACGTGCTGGGCGAGGCACCGGACTTCGTCTCGGCAAACGGCGCCGCGTACGTTACGCCGGGCGTCCAGGACACCGTCTTTGCCAACCTGCACTTCCCAAGCGGCAAGATGGCGAACATCCACGTCAGCTGGCTCGACCCGCACAAGTCGCGCAAGTTCACGGTCGTGGGCACCAAGAAGATGCTCGTCTTCGATGACATGCAAGCGACCGAGAAGATCTGGATCTATGACCGCGGTGTCGGAGCGCCCGAGGCAGCGCTGTCGTACGGCGAAGACCTTACATTGCGCTTCGGTGATATCACCGTTCCGTGGGTCCCGATGAAGGAGCCGCTTGGTATAGAAGTCCAGCACTTCCTCGACTGTTGCAGCGATGGCAGCACACCTCGAAGTGACGGCCGGGACGGGCTGAATGTCGTTCGGGTGCTTGAGGCCGTCGACATATCCATGGCTGCCGGCGGCGCGCCTGCGGCGATCGCACAGGGGGTCTGACATGAGCGCATACGTTCATCCGAGCGCCACCGTTGGCGAGAACTTCACGCCCGCACCGTTCTGCGTCATCGACGAAGATGTCGTCATCGGCAACGACGTGACGGTTGGTTCGTTCGTGCGCATCTGCGCCGGCAGTGTGCTCGGTGACGGCGTGTACGTCGCCGACGGCGCGATCGTCGGTAAGCGTCCAAAGCTCGCCAAGGGCTCGACCGCAAAGGCGGGCGTGTTGCCGGGCGTCGTGCTCGGCGCGGGTTGCGCAGTCGGCAGCAATGCGGTCGTCATGGCCGGCTCGACCTTCGGCAAGGACTGCGTCATCGCCGACGGCGCCGGCGTCCGCGAACGGTGCACCATCGGTGACAACGTCGTGGTCGGCCGCAACGTGACCGTCGAGAACGACACCACGATCGGCAGCCGCACGCGCATCCAGTCGGGCGCGTACGTGACCGCGTACGTCACCATCGAGGAAGACGTCTTCATCGCCCCTATGGTTGTCACCACTAATGACAACTACATGGGACGCACCGAGAAGCGGCTGACGGAGATGCGCGGCTGCACCATCAGGCGCGGTGCCCGTGTCGGCGGCGGCGCTCACATCCTCCCCGGCATCGAAATCGGCGAGGATGCGTTCGTTGCGACTGCCTCTATCGTGACCCGCGATGTCCCCGCGCACACACTTGTGATGGGGACGCCCGCGCGCGCCGTCAAGAGCGTGCCCGAGGAAGAACTTCTGGAGAACCAGTAACGGCAGCGTGACGGTCGCACTGTTATCAAGACGCGACGACCGCTGAATGCGAGAATAGTCGGAATCACTTTCGAGACGATGAGGAGCTGGACTCCATGGGCGTACCCCTGCTTGACCTGAAGGCACAGTACCGTAGCTTGCAGACTGAACTCGACGCTGCAATCGGCGATGTCATGTCAAACGCGTCGTTCATCGGTGGTCCGAAGGTCGCGGCGCTCGAGCAAGCTATCGCCGACTACTGCGGCACCACCTATGCAGTTGCCTGCGGGAACGGCACGGACGCACTGTTCCTCATCCTCGCTGCTATGGGCATTGGCAAGGGCGACGAGGTCATCACGACTCCGTTCACGTTCTTTGCCACGGTCGAGGCCATCGTTCACCTCGGCGCCAAGCCTGTTTTTGTCGACATCGAGCCCGGTACCTACAACATGGATCTCACGTCGCTCGAAGCGGCCATCACCGACCGCACCAAGGCGATCATGCCGGTACACATCTTCGGGCAGTGCGTCGACATGGATGTCGTGAACGACATCGCGAAGCGGCACGGCCTGAAGGTCATCGAGGATGCGTGCCAGGCAATCGGCGCGACCTACAAGGGTCGCATGGCCGGTTCGCTCGCCGATGCGGCCGCGTTCTCGTTCTTCCCGAGCAAGAACCTCGGCTGTGCAGGCGACGGCGGTATCGTCACGACCGATGACAAGGCCATCGCCGATGCATGCCGCAAGTTCGCCAACCATGGGTCGAGCCGCAAGTATTATCACGATGCGTTCGGTGCCAACTCGCGCCTCGACGCACTGCAGGCCGCGATTCTCTTGGTGAAACTGCCGCATCTCGACACGTGGAACGCCGAGCGCCGCGCAGCCGCGGCCGTATACGACGAGCTGCTCGCCGGGATCGACGATCTCTCGCTGCCGGTTGTGCGCGACTATGGCGTTCCCGTCTACCACCTCTACATCGTGAAATCCGCGCGTGCCGAAGCCATCATGGCGGCCATGCAGGCGGCTGGCATCGGCACCGCGCTCTACTACCCGCTCGCGCTCCACGAGCAGGAGTGTTTCGACTCCGTGGAAGGCTTCGGGAAGCCCTCTCTGCCCGTGGTCGAGTCGTGCGACAACAGCACCTTTGCGTTGCCGTGCTTCCCCGGTATCACGCGCGCCCAGCAGGATGAAATCGTTCGCGTCATCAAAGATGCGCTTGCCTGACAGGGGCATATGCGTAGAGGAAGTGAAATGGGAAAGCACTACACGCCGCGCACTCGCAGCCGCACGAAAGTAGCGCCACCGGGCAGGGGACCTAGCACGGGCAGCGTGGTCGAACGCTCGCCCCGCTTGCGCGCACATAAGGAGAACCGGAAGCGCACGATCAAGCGTGCGCTGCTGGTCGTCGCGGTTGTCGTTGCCGTACTCGCCGTCAGTGCGGCTGCGTACGCGTACTTCACCGTGCGCAGCATCGACAAGACGATCCGGGCAGGCTTTGGCTCGAGCGAACAGACTGTTGCTGCCCTTACGAAGCCGGTTCCCAAGCAGCCGTTCACAATCCTCCTGATGGGAAGCGACGCCCGACCAAAGGAAGAGGCGGCGCGAGCCGACACGATCATCGTGGCGCGAATCGACCCGCAGACCAAGCAGGTCTGGCTGCTGTCGATTCCGCGTGACACGCGAGTTGAGATCCCGGGCCATGGCACCGACAAAATCAACGCCGCGAACTTCCTTGGCGGTGCCGAGGGCGGTCCTGCGCTCATGATCAAGACCGTCGAGGGTTTCCTCGACATCAAGATCAACCACTACATGGAGGTCAACTTCCTGGGCTTCCAGAAGGCCGTCGACGCCCTCGGCGGTGTGTGGATCGATGTCGATACGGAGATCGACGACTGGAAGGCCGCCAGTCACAGCCCAAACCCTCGCGCGAAGCACATCGAGCCAGGCTACCAGTTGCTGACGGGCGAGTTTGCGCTCACCTATGTCCGCAGTCGCGCGTTTCCGGACGCTGATTTCACTCGTATGCGTCACCAGCAGGCGTTCTTCAAGGCGGTCGCTGCACAGTCATCAAAACTCGAGAATCTGCCGAAACTGCCTGCGATTGCGACAGAGATCGCGAAGTACACAACGACTGACCTGAGCGTTAGTGAAATGCTCGACATCGTCATGGCGATGAAAGGCATCGACAGCAAAACCATCCAGACCGCGACGATCACCGGAACGTGGAAGTCCCCGTACGTGTGGACTGACGAGGAAGAGAAACTTCGCCTTGTCACTGCGTTCAGCGCAGGCCAGCCGTTCGATGCGGCCGCATCGGTCGAAGCCACCGTGCAGCCCTCGAGCGTAACGGTGACCGTTCGCAACGGTGCCGGCCAGGAGGGCGTTGCCCTCTCCGCGTCGACAATCCTCAAAGCGGCAGGATTCCCCGTGCCGGAGGTTGGCAACGCGAACCAGTTCGTCTACGACAAGACGCTCATCGTGTACAAGGATGATGCGCAGAAGGCGTCGGCCGACCTGGTCGCATCCAAACTCCCGACAGGCAGCGTCATCGCAAGCGGGGGAATGTACGAGTTCACAACCGACGTGCTCGTGGTCGTCGGCAAGGACTGGAAAGCAGCCGCAGCAGCGGCGGCGGCCAAACCCTAACCTACCGGTCGATTGTCAGCTGCAGAACGTCGAGCAGACGTTTGGCCTGTATGCCGCGATCGAACTGCTCCTCGGCGAGTCTGCGCGCGTTGAGTCCCATCCGGTCCCGAATCTCCGGATTCGATGCGAGATGCACGCATGCTTCCGCGAGGGCAATGCCGTCGCCGGCCGGAATGTAGATGCCGCACTCGTTGTCTTCCACGAGGTCCTTGGTCCAGCCGTCGGAGTTCACGATCATCGGTCGTCCCGAGGCGAGGCCGTCGAAGAACTTGTTGGGCGAGTTCGTGGCAAGTATGGGCACGTCGGCGAAGAGCGTCATCAGCACATCTGCGGAGCGGGTCAGCACCGGGACGTCCTTCTTCGGCAGTGAGCCGATGAGGCGCACGTTCGAGAGGTCAGATGTCGCGGCCTCAAGGACAGGCAGTGACTTTCCGTCGCCGGCGATGACGAACACGATATCCTTGCGTCCGCGCCGCAGAAGTTCGCGAGCGGCCTGGGGGACCTGATCCTCCACCGCGTTCGAGGGGCCTATCGCGCCCGCGTAGCCCACAACGAAGGAATCCCTGGACACGCCGTGCTCGTTGAGAAATGCGCGGTCTTTGTCCCCCGGGTGGAAAAGGTCCAGGTCCGAGCAGTTGGGAATCATGTGGACCCGTTCGGGGGCTATGCCCTCCGCGATGACGCCAGCGACCATTCCGGGCGAGAGCCCGACGATAGCCGCGGAGCGGTGATACAAGAAGCGTTCGACTGCCTTCGCGATGCGGGCGATAGTGCCCGTTCGCTTGAGCGCACCCATCTGGATAGCGGCCTCGGGCCAGAGGTCGCGCACCTCGAAAACGAAGGGCGTGCGGCGCACCGCAGCCGCAAACCAGCCGGGAATTCCGACGGTCAGTGGCGTCGAGGTGGCGAAGACGACATCATGCTTGCCAGCGGTGGCAGCGAGCCATGCTGCCCCGAAGGTGAACAGCACGAACGACCACATCCGGCGTCCGTACCCCATGTGGTTGGAGTAGCGGACGCGAACGGAGCGCACGCGGATACCATCGATTTCACCCTCGGCGAACAGCGTGCGACCGTACTCCTCGGGAAGGCGCGAGGAACTCGTGATGATCGTGACCTGGTGTCCTTCGGCGACCCAACGTCGCGAGAACTCGTACGACCGGATGAGGCCGAGCGACGACTCACGTGTGGCGAAGAACTGGTGGACGTACAGGATTCGCACGGGTGCCTCCGTCAGGCGATCTCGCCGACGCGGTGCTGGCCCTCGCGTCCGACGGCCATGTACGTCAGTCCGGCCGCGTTGACCGCTTTCGCATCGAGACAGTTGCGGCCGTCGAAGATGATGCCGGGGCCGGTCATCGTCTCGCGAACGCGCGCCCAGTCGAGTGTGGCGAACTCCGCCCATTCGGTAACCACGATCGCAGCCGAGGCGCCCTTAAGCGCCGTCCACACGTCGTCCACTCGGGCAGCACCGGGGACGTCGATCTCCGCGGCGATCGGGTCGTAAATGCGGATGCGGGCGCCCTGCTCGGTAAGGAGCGGGACGATATCGAGCGCCGGGGATTCGCGCACGTCGTCGGTGTCCGGCTTGAAAGCCAGGCCGAGGATCGCAATCGAGTGCTCATAGAGGTCGGGGAGTGCCCTGAGGATGTGGAGAACCGGCAGAAGACGCTGGCGGGTGTTCACTTCGATGACGGACTTGAGCAGCGTGAACTGGTACCCGTTGAGGGTTGCGATGAAGTCGAGCGCCCGGGTGTCTTTCGGGAAGCACGAGCCGCCGTAGCCGATGCCGGCGTTGAGGAACTCCTTGCCGATACGGCGGTCGAGGCCGATGCCGCGGGATACCGAATCGATATCGGCGCCGATGTAGTCGCAGAGGTTGGCAATCTCGTTGATGAACGAGATCTTCGTCGAGAGGAACGCGTTGCTCGCGTACTTGATGGTCTCTGCGCTTGCGACGTCGGTCTCGACGATGGGGGCTTCGATGTCGGCGTAAAGAGCGCGCATGAGCGCGAGGTCTGACTCGTCCTCTGCGCCGAGGACGATACGATCGGTCTGGAACCAGTCTTCGAGGGCCTTGCCCTCGCGGAGGAATTCGGGGTTCGACACGTAACCGATGCGGACGTCGGCGTCTTGCAGGTAGCGCTGCCGGAGCGAAGCGCCTGTGCCCATGGGCACGGTCGACTTCATGACCAGGGTGAACGGACGGTCGGCGTCAGCGGCGAGCGCCTCCACTACAGCACGGACTGCCGAAAGGTCGGCGGCGCCATTCGGGGACATCGGCGTACCGACAGCCACCACGGTGATATCACCGATGAGGTCGCGCCACCCGTTTTCCGGTGTTGCGAAGACAAGCGTACCGGCTTTGATGCCCTCGGCCAGAAGTTCTTCGATGCCGGGCTCGTAGATGGTGCTTGTGCCGGAAGCGAGCATATCGACCTTGGCGCGGTCGATGTCCACGCAGGTGACCTTGTGGCCCGAGTGTGCGAGGCAAACACCGGTGACAAGGCCCACATAGCCCGTGCCGACGACGGTGACACTAAGGGGCATGACCGGTACCTCCACGAGTAGGGGATAGCATTGGAGCGTCGCGCCCCAGGGTACCATACGAGACCCGTGACCCGGGGCTCGCGGTGGCGTCAGGCCCTACCCTTGGTGTGACCCAATCGCCGCTCCTGGCATGGCCCAATTGCGTACCAGGACTGGCTGCTGCTATGGTCGCTCCATGCGAATCCTCGAAGTCTCTCCCGTGCCCTGTGAGATAGGCGGCGTTGGCACCGGCGGCATCGCAACGCATGTGTGGGGACTTGCCACGCACCTTGCGGGTCGCGGTCATGAGGTAGCCATTCTCGCGGACAACCGGCTCTACGGAAGCAGCTTTCCTGACTCCGTAGGGGGCGTTTCTGTGTACCCGACGCTCGCGTTTACCGGCGTGAGGCGTACCGCTGCGCTCTTGCGCCCATCGGTGCTACTCGCCACCTTCCGGGCAAAGCGGCACCTGGGCAAGCGGTGGAGCTGGCGTTGGGTAGCCGGTGCCGTCTCTGCATTCGACCAGGTAGTTCGCGACTTTCGCCCCGAGGTCATTCACGTGCACGGAATCGAAGGCAGACTGGCCGTTGCGTTGTTCGCCAATCGCGGACGTGCCCGCCTCATTGCTACGACACACTCTACGCACTACTTCGAGCATGCCGGCCCGGGTCTCTACGACGCACACAAGGCGCTCGTGTCTCGCAATCTCCAGCTTCTCGACGAACTCGTATTTGTGAGCCGCTACCTGGAATCGCGCTACGGCGAACTCTTCCCTTCGATAATCGGGCGCATTCGGACGCATGTCGTGCTTAATCCCGTTGACGCAGCTCTCTACGCCCCGGTCGACAGGGTCCAGGCTCGCGCGGAACTCGGCTTGCCGCCCGATGCCCGGGTCGCGCTCTTCGTGGGGAACCTCATTCCACGCAAGGCGCCGGGGGTGTTTGCCGAGGCGATCGGCATCCTCGTCGAGCAGGGTCTGCCGGTTCAGGGTGTGATCGTCGGCGAGGGCTCTGAGCGACCTGTCGTGGAAGCAGTTCTTGATCGCCGCAGAATCGCCGACTTCGTCAGGCTCGAAGGGCGAAAGGCGCAAGACGAACTGGCCGTCTATTACAGCGCGGCTGATGTGTTCGTCCTGCCGAGTCTGATGGAGAGTTTCGGGCTGGTGGCGACCGAAGCCATGCTCGGCGGCTGTCCGGTGGTGGGCACTCCCGACGTCCTGCCCGAGGTCGTTCCCCAATTCGCCGGCATCCATGTTGCCACGTCCGACGCCGTAGCATTGGCCGACGGCATCCGGCGTGCGATGGAAACCCCATGGGACCGCGATGCGATCAGACAGTGGGCACTCGGGTTCGACTGGAGTGTCCGGGTTGAGGAGTTCGAGGCGCTATACTCATAGGTCAGTGTCGGTGACCCCTTGCCTCCCGCGCTGTGGGATACAATGTGCGGGGCCTGGCGCCCATACGACTCGTACAGGAGACCCAATGCGCGTAGGCATGATGCTTCCCAATATGCCTTTTCCGCCCGATATCAGGGTTGAGAAGGAGGCTCAGGTGCTGACCGACGCGGGTCACGAGGTTGTACTGCTGTGTCGCGGTGACGGCGTGAAGCCTGCGGTGGAGCAGGTCGGCCCCATCAAGGTCGTACGACATCGAGTTCATCCACGGAGCGTCGTTCGCCGTCGCATTGATTCATTGACCTACATGCTCACGATGGGATCGCCGTCGTGGCAGCACGCCATGCAGGCTCTGGTCACGGATCACAAAGTCGAAGCACTGCATTTGCATGACCTGCCCTACGCTCCGTCTGCTCTCAGGGCGGCCCGGAAGAGCGGCGTGCCGCTGGTGCTCGATTTCCACGAGAACTTCCCGGCCGCAATCGCACAGTGGAAGCGTGGCCTGCTTGCGCGGGTCACCTTCTCGCCGGCGCGGGCGGCGCGTCTGGAGCGCCGCGCAGTACGCAGTGCCGACCGAATCGTCGTCGTTGTCGACGAGGCCAGGGACCGCGTTATCTCCTTGGGGGCGAATCCCGAGCATGTTGTCGTGTTCGGCAATACCGAGTCAAGGTCACTCGTTCCTGAACAACCACTGCCACTCGACCTTGAAAGCGGCGTCCACCTTGTCTATGTCGGCGGGATTGCGCAGCATCGAGGTCTCGATACGGTGATTGCCGCAATGCCCGAGATCAGGGCGAGCGATCCATCGGCGACCTTGACGATCGTTGGGGACGGCAACGCGCTCGCCGGATTGAAACGGCAGGCGGCCGATCTGGGCATCGCGGACGCGGTCTGCTTCACCGGTCGCCTACCCAAAGCAGAGGCAATGGATTTCATCGCTTCGGCGAACATCGCGCTGGTTCCGCATCATCGCTCGGCGCATACAGACTCGACAATCCCGCACAAACTGTTCCAGTACATGGCGCTTGGTCGTCCTGTGCTCGTAAGTGACTGCGCCCCGCTCGCCCGCATCGTTGCCGAAACACACGCCGGTCTGGCTTTCGTCGCGGGTGACTCGGTCGACTTCGCGCGGCAGGTGAGGAGACTGTCCGACCAGGCTGTAGCCGCTCAGATGGCGGCTGCTGGACGGCGCGCTGTACTGGATCGATGGAATCTTGAAGCAGAGGCCGGGGTGCTTGATGGGCTCTACGGACCACACGGTGGTTTACAGTGACGAACCGGCACCATTGTCGACCCGCCCCCGGAACTGGCGTGTTCCTATCGTAGAATGGCGAGCATGCTGAAGAAGATCCTCAGAAGTGCCGGCAGCGACGCGCTCAAGTACTTCCCAATGCGACTGGTACCAGCGCTCACGTCGTTGGTCACGGTGCCGGTATTCTCACGCTTAATCGAGCGGGCTGACTACGGCGACTTCTATCTCGTGAACTCCGCCGTGTCACTGACTGCAACGCTTGCAACGGCGTGGCTAAACGCCTCGATTGTTCGCTTCTATTGGGCGGAGGAGAAGGAAGGACGACTCGATGCCTACGTGTCGACGATCGTCTGGCTGTCCTTCGCGGTACTGATCGTGGGCGCTGCGGTTCTGGGTGCGATATTCTTCTTCCTTCGCGGAGCATTCCCGGAGACCGCGCAGCGCCTGGTCCCGATTGCTCTGGCGGGTCTCGTGAGTGGTCAGTTCATCGTGGTCATGCAGCAACTTCTGCGCGCGGCGAACAAGCCGTCGAGGTTCGCCATGCTTTCAGTCGTGTCCAATTTGATTGCCACTGCGCTTGCGGTCTACTTCGTCGCAGCATTGCACTGGGGTTCGCTCGGCATTCTGGCCGGTGTCGTCGTCGGCAACACGCTCATGCTGCCACTGGCACTGCGCTACGCTCATGCGGAGGGCAGCATCTCGGTTTCTCATGTGTCCGCAGACACAGCGAGGCAGTTCGCGGTCTACGGCATTCCGATGATTCCGGCAGCGATATCATCGTGGGTGCTTGTCTTGTCCGACCGCTACATTATCGGCCTCACACAGAGCGCGAGTGAACTGGGCTTGTACGGAACCGCGTATAACCTTGGCGACAAGCTGATGGGCCTTATCACCGCACCGATGCTGATTGCAATCGGACCCGTGCTAATACAGACCTTCGAGAAGGAGGGTCCAAAGCTCGCGCAGCAGGTCCAGACGCAACTCACGCGCTACTTTGCGATGGTCACGGTTCCCCTCGTCTTCGGTCTCATCGTTGTGGCGAAGAGCTTCATGCAGGTCTTTGTCGGTCCGCTCTATCGCTCGGCGTACGGAATCCTGCCGATTATTGCTGCTGGCGTCTTGCTCTACGGCATGTCCCAGATCGCAAGCAACGGACTCGCTCTGCATAAGAAGACGGTCATCATGATGCAAAACACTCTCATCGCTGCAGCGGTACAAGTCACGCTCAACCTCTTCCTCGTGCCGAAGTACGGCTACCGGGTTGCTGCCTGGACCACTCTGTTGTCCTACGCGCTCATCTTGTTGCTTGCCTGGGTGAGAAGCAGGCCGTATCTGGCCTGGCGTGTGCCAGTTGCGGATCTTGCCAGGATTGCAGTGGCATCCGGCACGATGGCCGTCGTGATCCTGTTCGTGTTTCGCGCGCTTCCGGTCAACGTGTGGGTGCTTGGCGTTGAGGTCCTCGCGGGTCTGGTCGTTTACGTCCTAGCGCTATGGGCGCTCCGCGGTCTGCGACCCGATGAGATCCAGTATGCCGGCGAAGTGTGGGCCGCTGTGCGTCGCAGGATGCTCCGCTCTGAGTAGCATCGGCGGTCGCTAAGGATGCGCTCCAAGCGTCACTCGCTATACTATGCAGCTATGCATCC
>JBBQIR010000064.1:0-12605 GCA_038325105.1 Coriobacteriia bacterium | reverse complement strand
TCTGTCGTCGAACCTGCCGCAGAACGTGGACACCGCTGACCTCATTTCGTACGGCGTCTTCGGCCTTATCGATGCGATCGAGAAGTTCAATCCCGAGCGGGGCATCAAGTTCGAGACGTACGCGATCGCCCGGATCAAGGGCGCCATCATCGACGAACTCCGCGCCATGGACTGGGTTCCCCGGTCGGTCAGAGCCCGTGCCCGGGAAATCGAGACCGCGTATGTCGCTCTTGAGAACCGGCTCAAGCGGGTCCCCTCGGATGCGGAAGTCGCCGCCGAGATGAACCTCCCGATTTCGGACCTCCACGCGATTTTCACCAAGCTTTCGTACACGTCGGTGGTCTCCTTCGAGGAGTTGTGGTCGGGCGGGTCCGACCGTGACGACAAGAACAGCCCCGTTGCGAGCATCCGCGACCACACAGCCGAAGACCCGGTGCAGATCTTCGAGAGTGCCGAGGTCAAAGACATCCTCTCCGGTGCCATCGAGCGTCTGCCCGAGCGCGAAAAGGTCGTCATCGCGCTCTACTACTACGAAGGCCTGACCCTCAAAGAGATCGGCGCGGTCCTCGGCGTAACCGAGTCCCGGGTCAGCCAGCTCCACACCAAAGCGGTTCTGCGGTTGCGCGCGCGTCTGCACGCTTCGCAGGGCTTCGCTTCCGCAGTCTAAGAGAGGAGTCACCGGTGGCATCCGAGCGCATTCTGGTCGTCGAGGACACCGAACTTCTGAGGCGCATCTACCACGACAAACTCGCGCAGGATGGCTACACCGTCCTCACTGCGGGCGACGGACTCGACGCGCTTGCCGCACTGCGCGCCAACCCGGTCGATCTCGTTCTGCTCGATCTCATCATGCCGAGAATGGGCGGGCTCGACGTCCTTGAGAACATGAAGGCCGACCCCCGGACCGCATCGATTCCCGTCGTCATCCTCACCAACCTTGGCGAGGAGGGAGCCATCGAGCGTGCGGTCGAGCTTGGCGCCGCCGACTACCTCATCAAGAACTCCGCCAAACCTGCGGATGTGGCCGAGAAGATCCGCTTCGTCCTCGACAACCTCGGTGGAGGCGGTGTGTGTGGCACCACCTTCAACCTTGTCATCAAAGACCGTGAGGCCGACGCCGATTGCTTCATCATCGACGCGAAGCTTCCCCGGCGCTTCTGGTGCCCGGCATGTGAGGTAGAACTCAACATCGAGATGGTTCCCCGAACGGACCATCCGGGCTGGTACGACGCCCACATCATCTGCCCCAAATGCGGGCGGGACTTCGCCTAAACCGACCGTGCGACGTGCTTGGTTCGAGCCGTCGTCTGTGGTACATTGTCTCGGCTCGTAATCTTGCACGCCTGTGGACTCGTGCGCTGGTGCCGTGTCAGGACCATTCCTGAGACGAAAGCGCATCGGGGATGAAGCAGGCGGACGAAACAACCGATGTAGGAGGTACTACCATGGCCGCTGTCTCTATGAAGGCGCTGCTCGAAGCTGGTGTGCACTTCGGCCACCAGACCCGTCGCTGGAACCCGAAGATGAAGCCGTACATCTTCACCGAGCGTAACGGCATCTACATCCTCGACCTCCAGCGCAGCCTGCGCGAGATCGACGCGACGTACCGCTTCGTTCGCGACCTCACCGCCCGTGGCGGATCCGTGCTGTTCATCGGCACGAAGAAGCAGGCTCAGGAGCCCGTTTCCGCCGAGGCAACCCGTTCCGCGATGCCGTTCGTCAACCAGCGCTGGCTTGGTGGCATGCTCACGAACTTCGTGACCATCCGCAAGCGCATCGCCCGCATGGTCGAACTTGAGACCATGGAGGAGAACGGTGTCATGGCGAGCCTTCCCAAGAAAGAAGCTCTCAAGAAGCGTGGCGAACTCGAAAAGCTGCAGAAGAACCTCAACGGCATCCGCGACATGCATGCGCTTCCCGATGTGGTGTTCGTTATCGACACCAAGAAGGAAGCCATCGCCATCGCCGAGGCACGCCGTCTCCATATCCCGATCATCGGGCTTGTGGACACCAACGCCGATCCCGACGAAGTCGACTTCGTCATCCCGGGTAACGACGACGCCATCCGCTCGGTCGGCCTCATCTGCCGCGTTATCGCGGATGCAGCCGTTGCCGGCCGCGGCGCCGCGGGTCTCATCGCTGAGCCCGAAGCCACCGCCGCCGAGGTTGCCGCTGCTGAAGCTGCTCCCGAAGTCGTAGCCGAACCTGTCGTCGAACCTGTCGTCGAGGCCGTGGAAGCGCCTGTTGAAGCGCCCGCCGCTGAGGCCGCAGTTGCGGCCCCCGAAGCCGTTGTTGAGGCTGCAGAGGCCGAGTAGTTACTTTCCGGGCCAATTGAGACGCCCGTTTCCTTGAGGAGGTACGTTATGGAGATCACCGCAAAGATGGTTAAGGACCTGCGCGAGCTCACCGGTGCAGGCATGATGGACTGCAAGAAGGCGCTCGGCGAGGCGAACGGCGACATTGACGCCGCTGTCGACGTCTTGCGCACCCACGGGCTCGCTGCCCTCGCGAAGAAGTCCGGCCGCGCCACGAACGAGGGCATGGTCGACGCGTTCGTGTCGGAGGATGCTCGCGTGTCCGCGATCGTCGAGATCAACTGTGAGACTGACTTCGTCGGCCTCAACGCCGACTTCCAGGCCTTCGTCGGTTCAGTGGCGGCGCATGTTGCAGCTGCGAAGCCCGCCGATGTCGCAGAGCTCATGGCCCAGACCTTCACCGGCCGCGACGTCACGACCGAGGGTGTCCTCGGCGAGGTCGTCAGTAAGCTCGGCGAGAATATGAACGTCACGCGCTTCACCCGCCGTGAGGTCACCGGCACCGGTGCGCTTGGCAAGTACATCCACATGGGTGGCAAGATCGGCGTCGTCGTCGAGGTTGCGTTCACCAACGCCGCCAACGCGACCAACCCGGCCGTCACGACCCTCGTGAAGGACCTCGCCATGCAGGTTGCCGCCGCTGCGCCGATCTCGGCGAATCGCGATGAGGTGCCCGCGGACGTCGTGGCGCACGAGCTTTCCATCTACCGCGCTCAGGCTGCCGAGTCCGGCAAGCCCGAGTCGATCCAGGACAAAATGGCCGAGGGCCGCATCCAGAAGTTCTTCAAGGAGGTCTGCCTTACCGAGCAGGTCTTCGTCAAGAACCCGGATATCACGGTTGCCCAGCTTGTTGCCACCGTATCCAAAGAGGTCGGCGACGAGATCACCGTTGTCGGGTTCGACCGATACGCGCTCGGCGAGACCGGGGAGCCGGCTCCAGCCGGCTGTTAACAGCTTGAACACGACAGGGCGGCGCGCAAGTGCCGCCCTGTTAGATTAGAATCTCTGTGACGGCGCGTATCGCTTTGCGCTGTCTGCACACGCCGAGAGGGAGGGTCATGGCCAACTTCAAGTTCAACCGCGTGCTCCTCAAGCTGTCTGGCGAAGCACTCATGGGTGACGCCGAGTACGGCATCGACCCCAAAGTGCTGGACTCTCTTGCCGAGCAGCTCGATGCAGTTCATGGCGCGGGCACGGAGATAGCCGTCGTTGTTGGTGGCGGAAACATCTTTAGAGGCCTCGCTGCCTCGGCCAAGGGCATGGACCGCGCGCAGGCCGACTACATGGGCATGCTCGCCACCGTCATGAACGCCCTCGCACTCCAAGACGCGCTTGAGCGCCGTGACGTTCACACGCGCGTGATGTCGGCCATCGAGATGAACACCGTCGCCGAGCCCTACATCCGCCGTCGCGCCATCCGGCACCTTGAGAAGGGGCGCGTGGCGATCTTCGCCGCCGGCACCGGCAACCCGTACTTCACCACTGACACGACCGCAGCGCTCCGTGCACTTGAGATCGGCGCCGATGTCATCATGAAGGCCACCAAGGTCGACGGCGTGTACGATGCGGATCCCAAGACCCATCCCGACGCCGTGAAGTTCGATGAGCTCCCGTACATCGAGGTTCTCAACCGCGGCCTCAAGGTCATGGACAACACGGCGATATCGCTTTGCATGGACAACAACTTGCCGATTATCGTCTTCAACATGGAGAAAGCCGGGAATATCCAGCGTGCACTGCGCGGCGAGCCCGTCGGAACGATCGTCCGAGGAGGAAACTGATGAGCGCCAAGAATTTTGCTGAGGCCGTTGACCACATGGACAAGGCGCTCGGTGCGCTGTCCCACGAGTTCGCCGGTGTCCGCACCGGACGCGCGTCGGCCTCGCTCCTCGAGAAGATCGTCGTCGAGTACTACGGAACCCCAACGCCGCTCCTGCAAGTCGCCTCGGTGAGCGTTCCCGAGCCGCAGATGCTCGTCATCAGCCCGTACGACAAGCAGGCCATCAGCGGCATCGAGAAGGCCATCCTCGCATCCGATTTGGGCCTCAACCCGGCAAACGACGGCCAGGTCATCCGCCTGCCGTTCCCGGCACTCAACGAGGAGCGCCGCAAGGACCTCGTGAAACTGTGCCGGCACTACGCCGAGGAATCGCGCGTTGCGATCCGCAACATCCGGCGTGACGTGAACGACCACCTCAAGAAGTCCGAAAAGGCCGCCGAGATCTCCCAGGACGACCTGCGCCGCCTCGAGGCCGACGTCCAGAAGACCACCGATTCCCACATCAAGGACATCGACGAGATGCTCAAGCGCAAAGAGCTGGAGATCATGGAGGTCTAGCCTCGATGTCCAAGGATTCCGCACGGCTTTCGAGCTTCTTCAAAGCCAAACGCGACGTCGAACTTCTCGACCAGTTCGATCTATCCGCTGTCCCCGCGCACGTGGCGATCATCATGGACGGCAACGGTCGCTGGGCATCGAAGCGTGCCCTTCCGCGGATCGCCGGGCACCGCGCCGGCGTCAAAGCCATTCGCGAGACCATCGCCGCAGCTATCGAGCTCGGTATCCGGGTGCTCACCATCTACACCTTCAGCAGCGAGAACTGGAACCGCCCGGCCGATGAGGTGAGCGGCCTCATGGGGCTGTTCGTGGACGTGCTCGAGCGAGAGACCGACACACTCGACAAGCTCGGCGTGAAGGTGCTCATCATCGGCACCCCCGAGGGTGTCCCCGAGAAAACGATGGCCGCGTTCAGACGCTCCGAGGAGCGGACTGCCGCAAACACCACCATGACGCTCGCCGTCGCGCTCAACTACGGCGGCCGAGCCGAGATCACGCGTGCCACACGCGCAATCGCCGAGGATGTCGCCGCCGGACGCATGGCGCCTGATGAGGTCGACGATGCTCTGATCGAAAGCTACCTGTTTACCGCCGGCATTCCTGATCCCGACCTCGTCATACGCACGAGCGGGGAGATGCGCATATCGAACTTCTTGCTGTGGCAGATCGCGTACAGCGAACTCTGGATCACATCGGTCCTGTGGCCCGATTTCGCCCGGCACGACTTGCTGCGCGCGGTTGTGGACTATCAGCGTCGCAACCGGCGTTTTGGAGGCCGATAGCGTGTCCGATGACACCATGAAACCCCGCCCGATCCGCGATTTCGGGGTGAGAGCAGTCTCCGCGATCATCATCGGCATCGCGTTCATCGGCGGCATCATCTTGGGCGACCTGGGGATGCAGCTGCCAAGTTCGTTCGGGCTCGCCGTTGTGGTGGCGGTCGTCTCGGTCGTTGCGGCTGCGGAGTTCTACGCGATCCTCCGGCGCGAGCGGCGTCTCCCGAACGAGTTCTTCGGGCTTGCCGCAGTCGCTGCGCTGCCGTTTGCCGCATCGTTTCTCGGGACGAAGGGGCTCACCGCTGTTGTGAGTGCGCTTGTGATCGGGTCGCTCGTGTGGCACATCCTGTTCCGCCAGGTACGGGCAACCGACACGGCGGTCACGGTGTTCGGCGCGGTCTACGTTGGACTCACGCTCGCGCACCTGGTGCTCATCCGCGAACTCGATGCCGGTGCCGAGCTCGCGCTGGCCACGGTCATCAGCGTGTGGGTGAACGACACGTTCGCGTATCTCATCGGCTCGTCGTTCGGGCGGCACCGCATGGCGCCGCAGATCTCTCCCAAGAAGTCGTGGGAAGGGTTCATCGCCGGCACCATCGTGACGACCGGCGTGTGGATGGCCGTCTCGTTCATCTCGGGCGTCAACCTGTCGCTCGGGTGGCTCGTGCTCATCGGGCTGTCGGCCTCGATTGCGGCGGTCGTCGGTGACCTGGCCGAGTCTCGGCTCAAGCGCGAGGCGTCCGTCAAGGACTCCGGCACGCTGCTTCCCGGTCATGGCGGCTTCCTCGACCGCTTCGACAGCCTCATCCTCGTGTCGATCGTCACCTACTACATGCTGATCCTTGCGGGTGCCCAGTGAGCGCCCCGCTGCGCATAGCGGTCCTCGGCTCGACCGGCTCCATCGGGCGCCAGGCGCTCGATGTCGCCGCACGCTTCCCGGAGCGCGTGAAGGTCGTCGCGCTCGCGGCGCACCAGAACGTCCAGCTTCTTGCCGAGCAGGCCCGCACGTTCGGCGTCCGCGACCTCGCGATCGGGAGTGCCCCGCACGCAGGCTACCTCACGCAGCTCGCGCCCCACACCGAGATCGGCGCCGGGCCCGAGGCGGTGGCCGCGCTTGCGGCATCCGAAGACGTCGACCTGGTGCTCAACGCGCTCGTCGGATCAGCGGGGCTTCGCACGTCGCTCGCGGCGCTTGCAGCCGGCAAGACCCTCGCGCTCGCCAACAAGGAGTCGCTCGTTGTTGGCGGAACACTCGTGACGTCGCTCGTGAGCCGCCCCGACCAGCTCATCCCGGTCGACAGCGAGCACTCGGCGATCTTCCAGTGCCTGGTGGGGGAGCGTGCCGATGAGGTCGCCCGCATCTGGCTCACGGCATCCGGCGGCCCGTTCCGCGGTCGCAGCAGCAAAGAGCTCGCCTCCGCGACCCGCGAAGAAGCGCTCGCGCACCCGCGGTGGACGATGGGTCCCAAGATCACCATCGACTCGGCCAGTCTCATGAACAAGGGACTCGAGGCTATCGAGGCGTACCACCTCTTCGGCGTCGGCTTCGACGACATTCGCATTGTTGTGCACCCGCAGTCGTGTGTGCACTCGATGGTCGAGTACCGCGACGGCTCCGTGAAGGCGCACCTCGGCGCCACGGACATGCGCATCCCGATCCAGTACGCGCTCAGTTACCCGAATCGCTGGGACGCGCCGCTGCCGCCCGTTGATTTCGCGACTATCGGCAGCCTCGACTTCGAGGATCCCGACTACGACGCGTTCCCGTGTCTCACGCTCGCCCTCGAAGCCGGTCGCGCGGGTGGCACGATGCCCGCAGCCATGAACGCCGCCAACGAAGTCGCCGTCGCAGCATTTCTCGCAGGCACCGCCGGTTTCATGGACATCCCCCGGGTGGTATCAGCAGTCATGGAGGCTCATGTCCGAGAGGACCTCGAGTCGGTGGATCAGGTCGAGGATGTCGACCGCGCCGCTCGCGAGCTCGCCGGACGGCTCCTGTAAGCCGCTCGGTGGCGCAGGGTTTGCTCTTACTGGCACTCAAACGCTTTCACTTTCTCCGGAAGGAATGTGGGACTCGATGACAGCTTTCTTCGGCTCGCTTGGTGTCGTCTTCTGGGGCATCCTCACCTTTTCAATCCTCGTTGTCCTCCACGAAGGGGGACACTTCCTGGCCGCGCGCGCCTTTGGCGTGAAGGTGCACGAGTTCATGATCGGTCTTCCCGGTCCGGCACTCCGGCTTACCACCAAGAACATGACGTGGGGCATCACCGCGATCCCGCTTGGCGGCTACGTACGTATAGCCGGCATGGAGCCCGGTGCCGAGGATGAACTCCTCGGGCCCGCGCTCAAGCACATCGCGGCGTCCGAGAAGATGGAAGCCGGCGACCTGGCCGTGTTCCTGAGCGTGCCGCGCACTCGTGCGACCGCGATTCTCACCACGCTTGAGGACTGGGCCGCGATTGTGCCGCTCGACGAGATGCACTACACGATAGCCCCCGGCACTGACACGACCGCCGACGAGCGCGCCATGCTCGACCGCGCGCGCTCGATCACGTACCGCGGCCTCAAGACGTGGAAGCGCATCGTGGTGCTCGTGGCCGGCGTGACCGTCAACATCGTGACCGC
The DNA here is from genome assembly GCA_038325105.1 of Coriobacteriia bacterium. Classification (GTDB taxonomy): domain Bacteria; phylum Actinomycetota; class Coriobacteriia; order Anaerosomatales; family Anaerosomataceae; genus WSXY01. Next base: position 4,551 of record JBBQIR010000064.1, on the reverse strand, counting down.
GATCCTCACGTTCACCATCGTGCTCTCCGCCTTCGGCACGTATGAGGCGTCGATGTCGTTCGGCAACATCGATCCGAAGTCGCCGGCTGCAGCGGCCGGGTTCGCTGTCGGTGACACGCTCGTGTCACTTGATGGCGAGCAGCTCGACTCGTGGCAGACGTTCCTCACTAAGATGGCCACCACCGAAGCCGGACAGGATGTCACCATCGTCGTCACACGCGATGGCGAGACCCTCAGTCGCACGCTCACACTCGCCGAGAACGAAGGCCACGGGTTCCTCGGCGTGGGTCCTGCTGTGGAGAAGGTGCGCTACTCGGTGTGGCGCGCGCTTAAGCAGAGCTTCGTGTTCGTGGGCATGGTCTTTGTCGCGGTCGTGAACTTCTTCAACCCGGCGCAGTTCGGCGAGTCGGTCAAAGGCGCGCGTGGCGTTGTAGGCATCGCCGTCATGGCGTCGGATGCAGCCAAGTCGGGTCCGCTCGACTACGCGTGGCTCATCGCGTTGCTGTCGCTCTCGCTTGGCGCCATGAACATCTTGCCGATCCCGCCGCTCGACGGCGGCAAAGTCGCGGTCGAGATCGTCGAGCGCATCGCCGGTCGCCCGCTTGGTCGCAAATTCTCACTTGGTCTCAGCGCTGCCGGCGCGATACTGCTCTTCTCGCTCATCGGCTACCTCATGTACGCTGATGTCATCCGGCTCGTGAGCTAGCAGACACATAAGGGGGAGCACGCGCATGGCTGTCCGGCATCTTACGCAGGCGGTCTCGGTCGGTTGCGTCACCATTGGCGGCAACGCACCGATCGCCGTCCAATCGATGACCAACACCGACACGCGCGACCCTGCGGCCACGCTCGCGCAGATCGGACGCCTTGCCGAGGCGGGCTGCGAGATCGTGCGCGTCGCCATCCCGCACGCCGACGCACTCGACGGCTTCGGCGCGATTTGCGAGGGCTCACCGCTGCCGGTTGTCGCCGACATCCACTTCGACCACCGCCTTGCGATCGAGGCCGCACGTCGCGGCGCCGCGAAGCTCCGCATCAACCCCGGCAACATCGGCGCGCTCTCGCGAGTCGACACAATCGTCGACGCCGCCGGTGAGGCGGGCGTCGCCATCCGCATCGGCGTGAACGCCGGTTCCCTTGCCGAGGAGTACCGCGATAAGGACTGGCCGCTTGCCGAGAAGCTTGTGGCAAGCGCTGTCGCGTTCTGCGAGCACGTGAGCGGGCAAGGATTCGAGGACATCGTTGTCTCGGCGAAAGCGTCGTCGGTGAATGCGACGGTGGATGCGTACCGCCTGCTCTCCGAGCGGCTCCCGTACCCGCTCCACATCGGCGTGACCGAGGCCGGCACGTCCCTGAGCGGCACGGTCAAGTCATCGGTGGGCCTGGGGATCCTCTTGTCCGAGGGCATCGGCGACACGCTCCGTGTCTCGCTCACGGCCGACCCGGTGGAGGAGGTCCACGTTGGGTGGGAGATTCTCGGCGCGCTTGATATCCGCAGGCGCGGCCCCGAGATGATCTCGTGCCCCACGTGCGGGCGATGCGAGGTCGACTTAGTGCCCATCGCGCAGGAGGTCGAGCGGCGCCTGCGCACAATGACGACGCCGGTGAAGGTCGCCGTGATGGGCTGCATCGTAAACGGCCCCGGCGAAGCACGCGACGCGGATGTCGGTGTCGCGTCGGGCAAGGGTGTCGGGCTCATCTTCAGGCGCGGCGAAGTCGTTCGCAAAGTCCCGGAAGCCGAGATCGTCGATGCGCTCATGACCGAGATCGCGGCATTCGAGAGCGAGATGGACAAGAGCGGCGGGTAGTTGGCAAAACGAGTTCGTGAGATGAGGTGCCATGACCGTCGATGAACTTCCGGAACCCGGGATCGAGCAGCTTTGGCTCGAAGAGACTGACCGCCGCGCTAACGAACTCATAGCAGGCGTAGTTACCCCCATTCCCATGGATGAGGTGTTCGCCGAGGCGAGCGCCTCGCGCCCTCGTCCGTAGCACCCGCCCCCTCGTACTGCTATCCTGACCTTGAAGCAGGTACCGCACTTCGGGGAGGACACATCATGGGTGATATCGTTCGTATCGCGTTCGTCGGCGGGGGCCGCACAAGCATGCCGCTGCTCGAGGACTTCCTCAAGCGGCCGTACATCGAAGTCATCGGCGTGGCCGATGTCGACCCGGAGAGCCCCGGCGCTAAGTTCGCGCGTGAGCAGGGCATCTTCTTCACCGAGCACGCCGACGTTCTCGCGGCCAAGGCCTCTGAGATCGACGTCATCATCGAAGTCTCCGGCGACCCGAGCGTGAAGCCGGCACTGCGCGACGCGTTCCAGGCGCAGGGCAACCGCCACACCATCATCTTGCAAGACGTTGTCGCCCGGCTGTTCATCAGCCTCGTGCAGAACAGCGGCGAGCTTGTCGAGTCCTTCCACCCGGGGGACAAGGGCATCGGGTAAGTCCGGCACCACCGACCGCACAAGCGGGCGCCGGCAGGTACGGCGCCCGTTCGCATTCACCGCAGAAGGAGTCTCCATGGCAGTCGCACTCAAGATGTCCCAGGTCTACGCACCCACGCTCAAAGAGGTGCCGGCCGACGCCGAGATCATCAGCCACCAGCTGCTCCTGCGCTCGGGCATGATCCGCAAGGCTGCCGCGGGCATCTACTCGTTCCTGCCGCTGGGGTACCGGAGCGTGCGCAAGATCGAGCAGATCGCGCGCGAGGAGATGAACGCGATCGGCAGCCAGGAAGTGCTGCTCCCGGTCGTGCAGCCGGCCGAGTTGTGGCGTGAGTCGGGCCGATGGGAGCTCTACGGTCCCGAGCTTGCGCGCTTGACCGACCGCGCGGGCCGCGAGTTCTGCCTCGGACCCACGCACGAGGAGATCATCACGTCGCTCGTGCGCAACGAGGTGCGCTCGTATCGCGAGCTGCCCATGTCGCTTTACCAGATCAACACGAAGTTCCGAGACGAGATGCGGCCGCGCTTCGGCCTGCTCCGTGGCCGCGAGTTCATCATGAAGGACGCGTATTCGTTCCACGACTCGCAGGCGTCGCTCCAGGAGCACTACGACGCACAGGCCGGCGCCTACGCCCGCATCTGCGAGCGTCTCGACCTCGACTTCCGGCCTGTTGAGGCCGATTCGGGCCAGATCGGCGGCAAGGTGACGACCGAGTTCATGGCGCTTGCCGAGTCCGGCGAGGCCGAGCTCGTCTACTGCGGTTGCGGCTGGGCCGCCAACGTTGAGGCTGCCGAGACCGTCATCCCGAGGAACCCCGCCGTGACCGCACCGGTCGCCATGGAGAAGGTCGCGACGCCGGATCTGCACACCATCGCCGAGCTTGCCGCCGCGTTCAAGATCGCCGAGCACGACACCGTCAAGACGATGGCCGGCAAGACCGCCGAGGGCCGACTGGTCTTCCTCTGCGTGCCCGGTGACCGCGAGCTCAACCCGCTCAAGGCCGACCGCGCCGTTCCCGGCATCGAACTGCTCGAAGAGGACGACTTCAAGACATTCGGCATCCCCAAGGGCTCGCTTGGCCCCGTGAACCCGCCCGCGGGCGCGCTCATCGTGGCCGATACGTCGCTTGAGACCGACGTTGCGTGGGGCATCGGCGCGAACGAGGACGGCTTCCACTTCTTTGGCGCGCAGCCTGGCCGCGACTTCACCGTGGAGCTGTGGGCGGACCTCGTACTCGCACAGCCCGGCGACGGCTGCCCCGTGTGCGGCGGCACGCTCCAGGGCGCGCGCGGCATCGAGGTCAGCCAGGTCTTCCAGCTGGGCACGCGCTACTCCGAATCCATGGGCGCGACCTTCACTGCCGAGGACGGCACCGAGCAGCCCTTCCTCATGGGCTGCTACGGCGTGGGCATAACGCGCTCGCTCGCGGCCGTGATCGAACAGCACAACGACGAGAACGGCATCGTGTGGCCGGTCTCGGTGGCGCCGCTCGAGGTCGCCGTGGTCCCGCTCAACGTGGGCGAGGACGTCGTCTACCCCGTGGCCGAGGAGATCTGGCGCACACTCGCCGAGGCAGGCGTGGAGGTCATCATCGACGACCGCGACGAGCGGGCAGGCGTGAAGTTTGCCGACGCGGACCTCATCGGCTGGCCGTACCAGGTGGTCGTGGGGAAGAAGGGCGTGGCCGCAGGTGTGGTTGAGGTGAAGACCAGGGCGACAGGGGAGCGAGTTGAGGTCGCGATCGCCGAGGTGGCCGCGACCGTGGCGGCGCTCGTCGAGGGGGAGCGAGGAAGGCTGCGGGGGTAGGGCGAGAGGTCCGGCTTACGCAAACTGCGTACACGCACAAGACGCAAGGTTTCGAGAAGAAGTATGCTGCCAGAAGATGGGGAATCGGTGGCGCGTCCCGGCTTATGCGGATAGCGGCCGCTGCGCACGTCGATTACCCAGGCAGCACATACAGGGGTTAGGCGGATGTCGGTGCGGTAAGGAACAGGCTGCGACGGGGGATCCGGGTCGTTCGGTGCTATCGATGTTCTGCTTCGGAATCCTGAGGTGAGTGCCCAGGCAGGAAGCGTTCGGGGGTTCGAGGCGTTCGGTGGGCGG
>JBBQIR010000063.1:0-13123 GCA_038325105.1 Coriobacteriia bacterium | reverse complement strand
AGAGCAACGTGGATGGACTGGTCTGGGCGACGCGTGACGCTTCTGTCGCACGGCGAGGATCAACTCGCCGCAGGCAGGTGCGGTTAAGTCCTCGGCGAATACTATTGATGATGTTGTGCATGAGCTGACGCCTCTCAGTAGTGAGGCGCCGGGCGTTCAGGAGATGCGATCGCACGTCCAATGACTGGGGGATCCAATGTCGGTACGGTTGAGTCACGCGATTCGAGTTGCCGTTGGTGCGTTGCTGTGCGGCGTGCTGTTCGTGTCGATTCTGCCGGGTGTCGCGCTGGGCACAATGCAGCCAGCGGCTACGACCGCGCTCACCGGCAGGGTGACTGACGTGCTGACCGGGCTGCCCATCAGCGGAGCGAGGGTCAGCATCGGAGACGGTAACTTCAACTACCGCGCGACCACCGACGCCAACGGAAAGTACACGATCTCCTCCGGGTACGACCCCTTCTACGGGGAGTGGGCCACGGTCCCCATGGTGACCGGCAGTAGGGTCGTCTACATGCGGAAGGACGGCTACGAGCAGATCGCGAAGCAGGTGATGCTTGCATCCGGAAAGACCACGGTTGCCGATGCGCAGCTTGGGCCCGCACAAGACAGGGGCAACCTGTATGTGACGGTGGAAGCATCGGGTGGCGGTCAGATCGACCGCTGGATCAGCGTGTATCGGGAAGGTGCGAGCGGCAAGGAGTTCGTGCGTGGTGTCTGGATCGAAGGCATTGAGGACTACAGCAACGACTTGCTCCTCGATCTCACTCCTGGCACGTACTACCTGTGGGCGACCTCACCGGGTCGTGAGTCGAAGTTCTACGGAGGGTCAACAACGCTTGCAGCTGCGACCCCCATCGTTGTCACGGCTAACAGCGCTCCCGGTGCCTACATCTCCTTGGGAACGCTCGCAAAGCCGGCGTACGACGTCACGGTCAAGAGCGCCGCGTCAGACGCCGTGCTCTCAGGAATCAGAGTCGCATTCACACAGGTAGGGCCTCTCGGAGAATCGATCTGGCCGGGAAGCTTTGTTAGCACCACGGGAGCAAGCGGCCGTGTGACCGGTACGCTCAGTGCCGCGCAGTACCTCGTGCGCTTCTCTGATGCCGCGGGAACGTATGCCGGCGAGTACTACGAAGATGCTCTTGTCACGGCGGACGCGGACGTACTCGATGCTACGTTGGGGCCGCTCACGCTGACAGGAGCGCTTGAGGTCGCTGCTGCGATCGCGGGCACCAACCGCGATAATGCGGACACCCCGCTCGCGCCGGTCGAGGGCGGGGAGACCATCCGGCTCTACAGCCTGAGTTCTGCCACGGGCGAGTGGACGCAGAGTGCCGCGGCCGCCTGGAATGCGGATGGGACCTACGACCTTGATCCGGTTCATCCCGGGACATATCGCCTAGGGTCGGAGCGCTGGAACGCGGTTTCGCGAGAATTTGAAGAGCTGTTCTATGCAGCGAGCGGGTCAGTTGCAACTGTCGAGGCGGCTGAGGACGTTGTTGTCGCAGCCGGCGACACGCGTACAGACATCGACTTCGGGTTCAGCGATCCAATTCCGGTGCCGGTCGATCGCATGCTTAGAGTCAGCGGCGATTCTCGCTACAGCACGGCAATCGAGATCAGCAAGACGCACTTTACGTCCGCCGACACCGTTGTTCTTGCGACGGGCTCGAACTTCCCGGATGCCCTCTCGGCCTCCGCGCTTGCCGGAGCGTACGAAGGCCCGCTGCTTCTCACGGAAACGGGCAGACTCACGGCGGGTGTTGCGAGCGAGATCGCACGTCTGAAAGCCAAGAAGGTTGTGATCGTGGGTTCCACGGTGGCCGTCTCGGCAGCTGTTGCAAGCAGCGTGGATGCGCTCCCGGGAGTCTCGGTGGAGCGCGTGTCCGGCATCAACCGTTACGACACATCAGCGATGATCGCGCGCCGGGTCGCCATGGTCCTGGGCGTCGATACCGTACCCGAGATGTTCCTCGTGCGCGGCGACAACTTCGCAGACGCGTTGTCGGCTTCATCGCTTGCCTACCGCAATAAGATTCCGGTATTGCTCACCGAGCCCAACAAACTCCGTCCCGAAGCGGACTGCGTGCTGAGATACCTGGGTGTCGAGAACGTGGTGATCGCAGGCTCCACGAAGGCGGTCGGCTCGGCGGTTGTTCAGAATCTGAGCGACAACATGCCGCTGCTGACTGTGGAGCGGGTCTACGGCGCGGATCGCTACGCGACATCTGCTGCTCTGGCCACGTGGGGCGCAACGAACGGCTACTGCGGGACTCGCTTCATGGGCTTTGCGACAGGCCTGAACTACCCCGACGCCCTTGGTGGCGGAGCAGCTGCGGGTGCGCGCAATGGCGTGTTGCTGCTGACAGACCCACGGTCCCTGAGCGCGCCGGCGAAGTCCTTTGTGACCAAGTACGGCACCGTCTACACAGAGACTCAGGTCTTCGGGTCGGGCTCGGCAGTGACGGACGGTGTAAAGAACGCCATCGTGGGTGCGCTCCCGTAGCGACGGGTTGGTTGCGGTGCGCTGGTTGCGACGTGCTGGTTGCGGCGGGCCGTTTACCGCGCGCAGGACGGCGTCCCTCTTTGTGAGAACATCGACGCGCTTCGATATGTTCCTCGTGAGGATCGAGCGCGGTCGATGAAGACATCGATGCGCGTCGATGCTCGATCATCGAAACGTTGACCGTCCCTTCGTACACATTGAGATGGCACTCGATTACAACCGCGAGCCTCCACACATGTGGGATTAGCTCCTCCACCAGCTGACCGTGAGTGCGCTTGAGAGCATTGCCGCCGCCTTCTGATAGGCTATCGGTGAACCGTTCGCCGCTCGTGGAGGAGTCCCCTATGCGAATCATCGTCGTCGTTGGAGCGCGTCCCAACTTCATCAAGGTCGGTCCGCTCATGCCGGCGCTTGCCTCGGCGGGGATCGATGCGCGTATCGCGCACACCGGCCAGCACTACGACGCGGCCATGTCCGATGTGTTCTTCAGCGACCTGGAGATTCCCGAGCCCTCGTGGTTCCTCGGCGTGGGGAGCGGCACGCATGCCGTGCAGACAGGCACCGCGATGATGAAGCTTGAGGAGCTGCTCGCTGCCGAGCGCCCCGATGCGCTTCTCGTGGTAGGCGATGTGAACTCCACGCTGGCCGGCGCGCTTGCTGCGTCGAAGATCGGCGTGCCGGTCGTGCATCTGGAGGCCGGATTGCGCTCGCGCGACATGTCGATGCCGGAGGAGGTAAACCGGCTTGTGACTGATCAGCTCTCATCGATGCTGCTCACCCCGGTGCGCGGGGCGGACGAGAACCTGATCGCAGAGGGCGTGGACCCGGCGCGCATCCACTTCGTGGGAAACATCATGGCGGAGGCGGTGCTTCGTAGCCTGCCGAGGATTGCCGGTCGTTCGGTGGCCGCGCGGGGGGACTTGGCTGCCGGGCACTACGTGCTGGCTACCGTCCATCGACCTGAGAACACCGACAATCCTGAGCGGCTGGCGGCGATCGCTTCGGCGCTGTCCGCATCGCCGCTGCCGGTGCTGTTTCCCGTGCACCCGCGAACACGTCCGTTGCTTGCTGCGGCCGGGTTGGACTCCGCATCTGCCGTCCGACTCGTCGATCCCGTCGGCTACCTCGACATGCTGTCGCTGCAAAACGACGCGGCTGCTATCGTGACCGACTCGGGCGGGATCCAGGAAGAAGCATGTATGGTCGGCACGCCCTGCGTGACCGTGCGCCGCAACACCGAGCGCGAGATCACCCTGGAGATCGGCTCCAACCGCCTGGTGTCTGCGGTGGAGTCGCAGATAACCGACGCCTTAGGCGCAGCGCTCGCCGGCGGGACGTCCTGGGTCGTGCCCGAGCGTTGGGATGCCGAGGTCTCAGCGCGCGTGGTTGCCGCGCTGGAGTCAGGCGTGCTGCCGTTGGGGGGATGGTAGAGGGCGGACGCGGGGGGAGAGCGACGCACGGCGTGACGGTTGACGCTCGAAGCTTGTGGGCGTGCCTACTTGAAACAAATAGTGCAAGGCGCTAGATGCCGATTGCGAACCCTCTGAAGGGGACAGCGATGATGCACCAGCGAACAGCCCCGTGGACATGCTCAGTGTGTGGCGCACTCGCTGCGAGATGGAGCTCTGATCCACTACCGGTCGAGTTTCGCGAGGGCACGTATTACGCCCGCGACTTCACCTACGAGCACTGTGATGCCTGTGGGGAGAGTATCATCGCGGCACCTGACATGGACCGCGTCATACGGGCGGCCGTGGAGGCCGCGCGCGCAGACCTAGACTGGATGACATCGGACGACATCCACGCCATGCGCCACGAGCTTGGGATGCGGCAGTCGGATCTTGAGCGGCAACTTGGCGTCGGGCAAGGCACCGTAGGACGATGGGAGCGTGGCACAGCGCTCCAGAGCCACATGGCGGACAACTTCATGCGGCTGCTGCGTGCGCACCCAGAATTGTGTGCTGATGCCGGTCTAGTCGCACGTGAGACGCGCGGCCCCTACCGCAAGCGAGGCTAATCAGCGTGCCCGCGAGCGGTCTTTGGTAAATGGGGAGCCACGCGCGAGACTATGCGTTGCAGTAAGTTGCCATATATGGCATCTTATTGCTATGAAATGGAATGACCTTCTCGGCGCGGTAGGTGCTGAGCCACTCTTCGAGACGGGCCTGCTGCTGGTGGGCGATGTCGATCGTGCCGACGTGATGCGTCAGCTCTCGCGTTGGGTCGCCGCGGGCAAGCTCCTTCAGCTGCGGCGCGGGCTCTACGCGTTCGCCGGAAGCCAGATGCGTGGCCTCCGGACCCCCGGACCGTACGAAATCGCGAATCGCCTCGTGCCTGGCTCGTACGTGAGCCTGAGTTCGGTTCTCGCCAGCGCTGGTCTCATCCCGGAGTACGTGCCTGTCACGACATCGATCACGACCGGCCGTCCAGCGCGGTACATCACCCCGTTAGGGACGTACGTGTACCGGCATGTGAAGCCTGCAATGTTCTGGGGGCTTGAGAGCATCGAGCTTGGACCCGGCGTCCGTACGTTTTCCGCCGCGCCTGAGAAGGCTCTCGTTGATCTGCTCTATCTCGAAAGCGACGCTGCTGATCCGGCGTATCTCGAGGAGTTGCGGGTTCAGAATCTGGATAGGCTTCGGTTGGATGTACTTGAGATGATGGCGGTACGCTGCGGCGTGAAGCGCGTGATCCGGGCGGTTTCGCTTATCGCGGAGATGGCCAACGAGGAGCGCTCGTCGTACGTATCGTGGGCACCCGATGGGGAGGATGCATCGCAGTGAAGCATGAGCTGAACGGATACGTCCGACAGGCCCCGGAGGGGTTTGGGAAGTCGGTTGCGCGAGAGTACCTCCAAGCTCGGATTCTTCAGCACATTGGGCTCTCGGGACAGATGGCGTCGCTCGCGTTCATGGGAGGCACGGCCCTGCGGTTCCTTTTCGCCGTGCCGCGCTACTCGGAAGATCTCGATTTCGCCCTTGAGGCAAACCTGCAGGACTATGCGTTCCGTGACGTACTGGGAGTCATCGCGCACGGTTTCGAGCGCGAGGGTTACGAGGTTGAGATCAAGTTCAAGGAGTCGCGGACCGCAGTTGACAAGGCGTTCGTGAAGTTCCCCGGGCTGTTGAGCGAGATTGGCCTCTCGCCGCACGCCAGCGAGGTGCTAAGCGTGAAGATCGAGGTGGACACGAGGCCGCCTGCAGGCGCTGTCTCGGTGGTGAGCGAGGTCCGAAGGTTCGTCCTGATGCGGCTCTATCACCACGACCGCGCGTCGCTCCTTGCTGGCAAGATTGCCGCTGTCTTGATGCGCCAGTACACCAAGGGACGCGATCTGTACGACCTGTTGTGGTATCTCTCGGACCGATCGTGGCCATCGCCAAACCTGGTCATGCTGCGCAACGCCGCAGAGCAGGGCGGGTGGGGCAACCCTGCTAGCCTGGATGCTGCCGGGTGGCAGGAAGCCGTGCTGCAGCGACTGGGCGAGGTCGACTGGGACAAGGCAAGAATCGAGGCGGTTCAGTTTCTGGAGCGACCGCTTGAAGCCGATCTGCTCGAGTATGCAACGTTCGAGCGGCTCTTGAAGCCGTAAGTGGACGATGATCCCTGCGGCGTGGTCACCCGACGCGACGCGGCTTCTCAGCTCCAGTGCGCGAGGATCTCGTCGTACATGGCCGCCGCGCGCTCGATGCTCTCAACCGGGCAGCTTTCGTTGACGGTGTGGCACGCCTCGGCATCACCGGGTCCGAGAAAGACCGTCTCGGTGCTGCCAAGTGCCTCGGAAAGCACCGATGCGTCGGTGAAGTAGGTGAGCGGCGGGCGCTCGGCGCCGGCGATTCGTGTCACGAGTGATGCGAACGGCGCATCGGGCGGGGAGTACACGGGCGCCCGGTTCAAGATGATCTCGATGATCACGTCCGGACCGGCAAGGGCCCTTACGTGCGCGATCGTGTCGGCGGATGTCACGCCGGGGACGAGGCGGATGTCGAGCGTGACCGATGCGCTGTCGGGCACGAGGTTCGTTTGCACGCCGCCGGAAAACGTGCCGAGGTTCACGGTCACGGGTCCCATGACGGGGTGCGCACCCGGCAGACCCGCGTCGGCCAGCGCGACTGCGAGCCGCGCGAGCGGTGTGATTGCGCTCGTGCCCAGGTCGGGTCGCGAGCCGTGGGCTGCAATACCGCGTGCGCTCGCGCGCAACCAGAGCGCACCCTTGTGACCCGTGGCCACGCGGTTACCCGTTGGCTCGCCAACGAGAAGCGGTCCGCCGCCGGGCAGGGCGACGTGCTCCACGAGGTGCTCCACACCTTCGCAGCCGGACTCCTCGGCGGCCGACAGTACGAGTACGACGCCGCGCCCGGAGGTGCCACGTCGCAGATGCTGCTCGAACGCGCCGACGAGTGCGGCCACACCTGACTTCATGTCGCTTGCCCCTCGGCCAACGATACGTCCGTCGATCAGCTCGGCTGAAAGCGGGTCGCTCGACCAGTCGTTCGCGTCGGCCGGAACGCAATCCAGGTGTCCGCTCAAAACGAGTGGCGCGTCGCGCGTGTCGCCCGAATGTGCCACGAGCGTGGCGCGGCCCGGCGCGAACAGATCGTACTCCGTGCGAGCGCCGCCGGTCTCGAGCAACTCACCGATGAGTCGCGCCGCGCGCTCCTCGCCTGCGCCTGCCGTGTCCATTGCAATGAGCGTGCGCGTGAGCGCAATGACGTCGATCACGACGTACCGCCGGTTGACTCCCGGACAATCAGCGACGGCGCGATCGCGATGCGCTGCACGGGCGTCTCGGCATCTGCCATGCGTGCGTCGAGGAGGCGGATGCACTCGGCGGCAAGCTGTTCGTGCGGCTGGCGGACAGTCGTGAGTGGCGGGTCGGCGAGAGCCGCAAAGCGGATGTCGTCGAAGCCCGTCACCAAGACGTCCTCGGGCACGCGCACTTGCCTACGTCGGAACTCGCCCAGCACGCCCACGGCAATCTCGTCGTTACCGCAGACAACCGCGTCGGGGAGTGCGGCTCTCTTGAGCATCTCAATGGCGGCCACGCGGCCCCACTCGGCACGGAACGTCCCGAGGAGTTGCGGTGCATCGAGCAGGAGGTCAAGCCGCCGCATCGCACGTTCGAATCCCACATGACGCTGCAGTGCCGAAGAACTGTCGAGCGTGGCGCTGACGAATGCGACGGTCTTGGCGCCCAGCGATGCGACGTGCTCGACGGCCAGGCCGATGCCGAGCTCGTCGTCCACGCCGACCCAGTCGGCAGGGTACTCCTCCACGTAGCGGTCGACCTGTACGACCGGCGTCCTGGGCACGATTTCTTCAAGCGAAGCGCGGCTTCCCGTGGCCGAGACCGGAACGATGATGAGTCCGTCCACCTGACGACCGACGAGTGCCAAGGCGCGCTGCCGTTCGATTGCGACGTCTTGCTGTGCATCGCACAGGAACAGATCGCGTCCGGTGCCCTGCAGGCGGCGCTCGACGGCTTCCACGATGGCGGGGAAGAACGGGTTGCCGATTTCAGGCACGATCATGCCGACGGTGTTGGTGGTGCCGCGCCGCAGTGCGCGCGCGACAGCGTTATGGCGGTAGCCGAGGAGTCGCGCTGCGTCTCTGACGCGCTCCGCGAGCTCCGGGGAGACTTTGCGGCTCTCGGTTAAGACGCGCGAAACGGTCGCGACTGAGACACCGGCGTGCCGTGCGACATCGTGGATCGTGGCGGTCATCGTGCCCCCCTCCGTGACGCTGTCGTGCGTGCTCTCAGTCTACGACGAGCGGCATACTTTCACGAGAACGATTACACGCAGGTGCGGAATACCGCCCGCTCATCATTCTCCATCTTGACGAATCGGGCTTCGTAACTAAGATTACACACAAAGGGTAAACGTTTACCCAATCTGCTTGTGGAGGGAGTCTGCTATGGCTAAACGCAAGGGACTGAGGCTCGTAGCGCTGTTGGCTATCGTTGCGATGCTCGCACTCACTGCCGCTGGTTGTGCCGCGAAGGACGATACCGGCACGGGCACCGGCACCACCACCGAGAAGATCAAAGTCGGCTTGGTGCAGATCAACCAGCAGGCGATCTTCTTCAACCAGATGAATGAAGGCGCGCAAGCGGCTGCCGACGAGGCTGGCGTGGATCTCACCATCTTCAACGCGAATGACGACGCCGCCAAGCAGAATGAGGGTATCGCGAACTTCGTGACCCAGGGCTTCGACGCCATCATCGTGGTCGCCATTGATGTCGAGGGCGTTCTGCCCGCCATCCAGGAGGCCGAGAAGGCCGGCGTCAAGATCGTTGCGGTTGACGCGATCGTTGAAGACCCGTCCGTAAGCTGCCAGGTTGGCGTGGACAACGCAGCGGCCGGCGAGAAGATCGGTACGTTCGTTGCCGAATACATGACGGCAAACCCGGCGTCGGGCAAGAACATCGGCGTCATCGGCGCGCTCAACTCCTTCATCCAGAACCTGCGCAAAGATAGCTTCGTGAAGGTCGTTGAAGCTGCCGGCGCCAAGATCACGCAGACCGTCGACGGTCAGAACCGTCAGGAAGCCGCGATGACGGCCTCCGAGAACCTCTTCACCGCACAGACGGACACGAACATCATCTACGCCACCGGTGAGCCCCAGATGGTAGGCGCAGTCGCCGCCGTTCGCTCGCAGAACAAGATGACCACCGCGAAGCTCTTCGGCTGGGACCTTACGGCCGAGGTCATCAAGGGCATCGATGACGGCTTCGTGCTTGGCGTTGTCCAGCAGGATCCGAAGACCGAGGGCTTCGAAGCGGTCAAGGCCTGCAAGACCCTCGTTGAGGGTGGTACGGTCGAGGCGTTCATCGACGTGCCGATCGTTATCGTCACCAAGGACAACGTGGAGCCGTATCGCGCGATCTTCAAGTAGGTTCGCTCTCGAAGAGATCCGTGGACGTCGTGGAGGGTGAAATGACCGCAGACGAGAAGCAGCCGGATCGCGTTGTCCTCAAGGACATCACGAAGCGATTCGGCATGGTTGAAGCGTTGCGGGGCGTCACCCTCCGCGTCGCCCCCGGTGAGGTTGTCGGCCTCGTGGGCGACAATGCCGCCGGAAAGTCGACACTCATGAAGGTGCTGTCGGGGGCGTACATCCCCGATAGCGGCGAGATTTGGATCGACGGTACCCACACGGACTACACCACACCGCGTCAGGCACAGCAGCTGGGCATTGAGATGGTCTACCAGGACCTTGCGCTCTGCGACGACATCGACGTGGCGGGAAACATCTTCCTCGGACGAGAACCGCGGCTCGCTGGGGGCATCGCGCTCGACAAGAAGCGTATGCACGCCGATGCTCGCCGTCTCCTCGATTCGCTCAAGATCCGCATACCGTACACCGATCTGCCGGTAAGGAATCTCTCCGGCGGTCAGCGTCAGGCGGTAGCTATTGCGCGCGCGGTCAACTTCGAGCCGCGGCTTCTCATCCTGGACGAACCCACTGCGGCACTGGCCGTGTCTGAAGTGGAGACTGTTCTGTCGCTCATCCGGACTGTTGCGACCCGGGGAGTCGGCGTCATATTGATCACTCACCGGTTGCAAGACCTCTTTGAGGTCTGCGACCGGTTCTGCGTCATGTACGAGGGAACGCTGCGAGCCGACCTGAGCGCGAAAGAAGCAACGCTTGAGACGCTCGTCAACGAGATAGTCGGAGGGGGACACCGATGAGCGCGTCCGTGTCACCCGCGAAGGTTCCCGGCACGGCCGGAGTGCGTACGTCTCACCTGCGCGCATGGGCCATGAGCAACATCCTTACGCTCGCGGTCGGTGCCGTGCTCCTCGCGTTGCTGGTGTTCTTCAGCGCCACGGCCGACCGGTTCATGAGCATGCCGAACGTGCTCAACATGCTTCGACAGATTGCGCCCACGCTCGTTGTCGCGGTGACGATGACGTTCGTTATCACCACCTCCGGCATCGATCTGTCGGTGGGATCTAACGTGGCACTGTCGGGAGCGCTCCTGGCCATCATGATTCGTTCAGGGATGGACCCGACACTCGCTCTCATACTCGTGCTGCTCCTGGGAGTTGCTGTCGGTGCCGTGAACGGTTGGTTCTCGGCGTATCAGGAATTGCCGCCGTTCATTGTGACGCTCGCAACGCTCTCCATCGTTCGCGGGACTGCTCTCCTGATCACGCAAGGTTACTCCACGCCCATCTCGAGCGATGCGTGGGTGATCGTGCTCGGCCAGGGGCGCGTGGGCGGTATTCCGGTGCCGGCGATCATTGCCGTTGTCGTCGCCATCATCGGCGGGCTCGTGTTCACGCAGACGCCGTTCGGGCGCTACGTCGTGGGCCTCGGGTCAAACGGCGAGTCGCTCCGGCGCACCGGTGTCAATACGCGGCTCGTGGGCATGGCGGTCTTCATCATGTCCGGGCTCGCGGCATCCACAGCCGGCGTTATGATCGCCGCGCGACTGGCGTCCGGCTCTTCGAACGCCGGCGTCGGTTTCGAACTCGAGGTGATCACAGCCGTTGTGCTTGGCGGAACGAGTCTGCTCGGCGGGCGGGGTAGCGTTGTCGGAACCGCGCTTGGTGCGCTCGTGCTGGGCGTGATCGCGAACGGTCTTGTACTGCTCCACGTTTCGCCCTTCTACATACAGATCGTGCAGGGCGCAATCCTGCTGCTCGCAATCTTCCTCAACACCCGCATCTTCTCGAGGTTCGGCACTGTGAGGCGATAATGGTCACCGTTCGTACCGTCACCGGTGAGATTGATTCGGCGCAGCTTGGGATAACGCTCATGCACGAGCACCTGCTGAACGACGGCAGTGCCGCGTGGCACGATGCGGCACCCGACGATGCCGACGGCCGGGAGATCGCGGCGAACCCGATCCGCATGGAGTTCCTGGGCCGGCTGCGCAACGACCCGTACCTCTCACTCGACAATACGCGGCTCGACGACATCGACGTGGCCGTCGACGAGGCCGGTCGGTTCAAGGAAGCGGGCGGCGCTACGATCGTGGAGGTTACCCCTCCGGGTATCGGTCGCAATCCGCAAGGGTTGTGCGAGATCGCACGCCGCACCGGGCTCAACGTGGTCATGGGCTGCGGCTTCTACCTGGAGCGCTCGCACCCGGTGGACCTGCTCGAGATGCCGATCGACGACGTTGCCGACAGCATCGCTCGCGATGTGCTCGAGGGCGTCGACGGCGTGCATGCCGGCGTGATCGGCGAGATCGGCGTAGGCATACACTTCACCCCCGCCGAGGAGCGCTCGCTCCGTGCCGCAGTTCGTGCACAGAAACGGTCCGGCGTTCCCCTCTCGGTGCACCTTCCGGGGTGGATGCGCTACGGTCACCGCGTTCTCGACGTCATCGGCGAAGAGGGGGGCAACCTCTCGGCGGTCGTGCTTTCGCACATGAATCCCAGTTTTGCCGACGGTGAGTATCAGCGTTCACTCGCCAAGCGAGGGGCGTGGGTCGAATACGACATGCTCGGGATGGAGTTCTCGTATCCCGGCGAGGGGCAGTCCCCCAGCAACGAAGAGAACGCCCGTGCAATTGCGGCGCTCATTGCCGACGGGTTCGGAGGCCGGATCCTGCTCTCGCACGATCTGTTCATCAAGACTCTGCTTCGCCGCTATGGCGGTTTTGGCTACGACCACGTGTTGACAGGTTTTGCCGACCGGCTCGAGCTGCTCGGCGTGTCGCGGGACACTCTGACCGATGTACTGACCGCAAACCCGCGGACGGTCTTCGAATTCGCTGCGGAAGGAGCATGAGATGACGAAAGTACTCATCGCAGGTGAATCGTGGGTGAGTGAGGCCACACACTACAAGGGCTTCGACTCGTTCACGTCTGTCACGTTTCACACCGGTGTCGACCCGCTGCGGGACGCACTCACCGCATCCGGCATTGAGGTCGTGCACATGCCGGCACACGAAGTGCCCTCGAACTTTCCGATGACGGTGGAGGCCCTCTCCGTGTACGACGTCGTTGTTCTCTCGGATATCGGCTCCAACAGCATCCTGCTGCATCCGGACACGTGGCTCTCCGGCAAGCGCACGCCAAATCGCCTGAAGGCACTGGCCGAGTGGGTCGAGGCCGGCGGCGGGCTCATGATGGCCGGCGGCTACATGAGCTTCCAGGGTTTCGAGGGCAAAGCGATGTTCCGAGGAACCCCCGTCGACGCGGTGCTGCCGTCGGTCATCGAAGCGTTCGACGACCGCGTTGAGGCACCCGAGGGCGCCGATCCTGTCGTGGGCACCATCGGGCATCCGGTCATCGACGGCGTCACGGGCACGTGGCCGGCACTCCTCGGCTATAACCGCTTTGGCGTGAAGGACGACGCGCTCGTGCTTGCGACGGTGGGCGGCGACCCGCTCCTTGCGGTACGCGAGGTCGGGCGTGGTCGCACGCTCGCGTGGGCGTCTGACATCGGGCCCCACTGGTGCCCCGACGAGTTTGTTGCGTGGCCCGGGTACCGGCGCCTCTTCTCGCAGGCCATCGAGTGGCTTGCGGGCACTCAGAGCAGAAAGATCCGGATCATCAAAAACAGGCCGAACTTATACAATCACCTACTCTGCAACTGATGCGTCCGGAAACACAGGATATGCAACGGCAACGGTAATAGTTCCCCATGATTTTGGCCAAG
>JBBQIR010000062.1:0-13250 GCA_038325105.1 Coriobacteriia bacterium | reverse complement strand
GGAGAGTCTCGGTGGAGCATTCGTGGTCATTGCAGATGGCCTCGTTCCCGGCCTCGGCGGTTACGCGCAGGCGGATCAGCGCCTGGACGCCCGGCTCGGTTCGGCGGTTCTCTCAATCCCGGCAATCAAGGGCGTGGAGTTTGGGGATGGATTTGCGCTCGCGTCCCGGCCGGGTTCGCGGGCTCACGATGCGTTGAGATACGAAACCGGCGTGGGTGCGAAACGGGACACCAATCGCGCGGGTGGCCTTGAGGGCGGCATGACGAATGGCGAACCGGTCGTGGTGCGCGCGGCGATGAAGCCGATCCCGACGCTGATGACGCCCCTGGCGAGCTTCGATTTGGACTCGCACAAGGCGGTCGACGCATCGCGCGAACGTTCCGATGTGTGCGCCGTTCCGGCAGCGGCGGTTGTCGCCGAAGCCGAGGTTGCGCTCGTGCTCGCGACCGCGTACGCGGAGAAGTTCGGCGGCGACTGTGTTGATGACATGCTTGGAGCCATCGCAGCTTACCGAGACAGGATCAACCGGTGAGCCACACCCTGCTCATCGGATTCATGGGCGCGGGGAAGTCCCTCGTTGGCTCCGAGCTCGCGAGGCGGCTCGGAGCGCGCTTCGTCGATCTCGACAGTGAGATCGTGCTCCTCGCCGGCAAGTCGGTTTCGGCCATCTTCGCGGAAGTGGGGGAGGCGGGATTCCGCGAGTTGGAGCATTCCGCACTCAAAGCGCTTGAGAATGCGCCCGACAGTGTGGTGGCATGCGGCGGCGGCGTCGTTCTCCGCGATGAAAACAGGAGCCTCCTTCGACGCCTGGGACGGGTCGTGTACCTCGCGGTGTCTGCCGATGAGGCGCTCGCTCGAATCGGCGACACCGCCGGACGTCCGCTTCTGGCGGGGGACGCGGCGAGTCTGGCACCGAAGATCCTCGAGGCTCGGCTCGGCCTCTATCGTTCGGCCGCGGACATCACCGTCGATACCAGCGGACGGAGTGTCACGGAGGTGCTTGCGGAGGTGCTTGAGATACTGCAAGGCATCGAGGTGACACGTGTACGGGTTGAAACAAGCCCGGGGTACGACATCCGAGTTGGGCACGATCTTCTGACGGACGCCGGGCGGCTCATATGCGAAGCCGTAGGTGCGTCGCGCTATATGATCGTGACCGACTCCACGGTGGCACCGCTCTACCTGGAATCCCTGCTCGGCTCGCTGGAGGCGCAGGGAGTGGTGGCGCACAGCACCGTCGTGGAGGCGGGCGAGCTCTCCAAGAGCTGGGCCACTGCGGGCGAAGTCGTTGAGACGTTCGCTGACGCCCACCTCGGGCGAGACGGAGCGGTCGTCGCTCTCGGCGGTGGCGTCGTGGGCGATCTGGCGGGATTCGCCGCCGCAGTCTACACGCGCGGGGTCCCGGTCGTGCAGATACCGACCACGCTTCTAGCACAGGTCGACAGTTCGATCGGCGGGAAGACGGGAGTCGATCTCCGCTCGGGCAAGAACCTTGCCGGCGCGTTCTGGCAGCCGGCGCTCGTTATCGCGGACACCGCCGTACTGCACACGCTCCCTGAGAGTGAGTGGGTCAACGGCCTCGTTGAGGTTGCGAAGACGGCACTGCTGGCAGGTGAGGCGCAGACTGCGGCGCTAGAGGCGAACGCGCGCCGGATCTCCGCACATGACGATGCGGCTGTTCTCGAACAGGTCAGGGAGTGTGTCGCGTTCAAGGCGTCGGTGGTTGGCGACGACGAGCGTGAGTCGGGTCGACGTGAGTGTCTCAACCTCGGGCACACGCTCGGGCACGCGCTTGAGAACGTTTTGGGCTACGACGCCATTCCGCATGGGGCAGCCGTGGCCGTGGGGATGCGGTTCGCGGCACGGTTGAGCGAAGTTGCCCTGGGTGCGTCGCCGGAGCTCACGACTCGCATCGACTCTTTGCTGAGCAGTCTCGGTGCGGTCGCGGTTGACATGTCCGATGCCGACGCGGGCCAGCTTGTGGAGGCGATGCTCGCGGACAAGAAGACGCGTGGCGGGACGCTCCGGTTCGTCCTTATGATGCGGCCCGGGGGTTGGGAAGTAGTGCCGCTTGAGACGGGTATGGTCAGACTGGAACTGGAGCGTTGGCTCCATGGCGAGTAGGTGGGAGTGGTTTCGATGAAGCGCATTCTGGTGGTCAACGGGCCGAATCTTAATCTGCTCGGCAAACGGGAGCCTGGCGTCTATGGCCTGCGAACGCTCGAGAGCATTGAGACCACCCTCATGCAGCTGGCCGACGACCTTGGCGTCGAGGCCGCCTTCTTCCAGTCCAACCATGAGGGTGCCCTCATCGACCGGCTGCAAGCGGCGATCGATGATGCCGACGGTGTCGTGATCAACCCCGGGGCGCTCACGCACTACTCGTATGCGCTGCGTGATGCGATTGCGGCAATCGGGATGCCGGTGGTCGAGGTCCACATCAGCAACATCTACGACCGCGAGGACTTCCGCGCTCACAGCGTCACCGCTACGGCCTGCGCCGGATTGGTGAGCGGTTTTGGGACGGCATCGTACGGAATCGGGTTCAGGGCACTCGTCGAGATCATCAGGGGGGCGCTCGATGAATGCTGAGCCCCGTCTGGCATCGCTGCGGCGTCGCATGGTCGATGACTCTCTACCGGCGATGCTGATCACCAACGTCTCGAACATGCGGTATCTCACAGGGTTCGACGCCGTGTTCGACGACAACATCAACGCCGCGTGTCTCATCACTCCCGAAATCGCCCGTTTCTACACCGACCACCGGTACAGCGAGGCCGCGACAGCGGAAGCGGAGGGAACAGCGTGGGCGGTTCACGTTCCCGAGGAGTCGCTCTACGTTGAGGCGTGTCGCGAACTCCGGAACGAGGGCGTGACCGAACTCGTTCTCGAGTCGTCAGTCCCGTACGGACGGTTCAAATTCATCTCCGAGCAGTTCGTGGGCAGCATCCGGATTCTTGAGCGGGTGGTCGAGGAAATCCGTCAGGTGAAGACGGCGCACGAACTGGAGCGAATCGAGGCGGCAGCAAAGCTTACGGACCGGACGTTCGATCACATTCTCGGGATGGTGGCTCCGGGTCTCACGGAACGCGAGATAGCACTCGAAATCGAGTTCTACATGCGCAGAAACGGCTCTGACGACGTCGCATTCGATCCCATCGTTGCGAGTGGCCCCAACTCGGCTCGTCCGCACGCGGGAGTCAGCGACCGTGTCATAGGCGCGAGCGAGTTCCTCAAGATGGATTTCGGCGCTCGCATCATGGGCTACCGCTCGGATATGACGCGTACGGTCGTCGTCGGCACCGCCTCGGACCGGCATCGCGAGGTGTACGAGGCGGTCAGGGCTGCCAACGAGGTCGGTGTCGCGGCCGTCCGCGCCGGTATGACGGGCAAGGATGTTGATACTGCTGCACGGGAATTGCTCGTATCGGCGGGCTTCGGGGAGCAGTTTACGCACGGATTGGGCCACGGCGTCGGCCTCGATATACACGAGATGCCCACGCTCGGACAGCGCAGCCATGACTCCCTGCGGGCGGGGGCAGTCGTCACCATCGAGCCGGGTGTTTACATCCCCGGCTTCGGCGGTGTTAGAATCGAGGACCTGGTCGCCGTTGAGGAGCGTGGCGGGCGGTTGCTGTCGTCATCTCCCCGCGATCTCATTGAAGTCTAGGAAGGGCAACACCCATGGCAGTCACCACGAACAACTTCAAGACCGGCATGTGCATCATGTACGACAACAAGATGTGGATCATCGTTGACTTCCAGCATGTGAAGCCCGGAAAGGGCGGCGCGTTTGTCCGCACGAAGCTCAAAGAACTCAAGTCCGGTCGCGTGGTCGACATCACCTTCCGCGCCGGTGAGAAGCTTGATGACGTGCGAATCGAGAACAAGCGCATGCAGTACCTGTACGATGACGGTTCGATGTACCACTTCATGGACACGACGTCCTACGAGCAGATTGAGTTGGCACCTGACTTTGTCGGCGACAACGCAAAGTGGCTCAAGGAGAACGACGAGGTCGAGATGATGGTAGCCGGTGGCGAGTACATCGGCGTCGAACCGCCGATGTTCGTCGACCTTGAGGTCACCGAGACCGACCCCGGCTTCAAGGGAGACACGGTTCAGGGTGGCACGAAGCCGGCGACGCTTGAGACCGGTGCGGTCGTACAAGTGCCGATGTTCATCAATGCGGGAGAGCGCGTGAAGATCGATACGCGCGACGGACGCTACATAACCCGCGTCTGATTCGTCTGATTCGTGTGAAGCGTGCTCTACTGTCCTCGTGCGCCCTCCTGTATACTGTTCCGACTAACCGGACGTCTGTGAGCGTGCCGATAAGCCGCCAGAGTGAGGGGATGGTGCCATGAGACCGGTCCATATCACCGACACCACCCTGCGTGACGCCCATCAGTCTCTGTGGGCAACCCGTATGACGCTTGCTGACATGCTGCCGATCCTGCCCAAGATGGACTCCGTCGGCTACTGGTCACTTGAAGTCTGGGGTGGGGCGACATTCGACGCCACGCTTCGTTTCCTCGACGAGAATCCGTGGGATCGCCTGCGCATCGTTAAGCGGCACGCACCTAAGACGCCGCTCCAGATGCTGCTTCGTGGTCAGAATCTCGTCGGTTACCACCACTACAGCGACGACATCGTGCGCCGGTTCGTTCATGCCTCGAAGCGCAACGGCATTGACGTCTTCCGCGTCTTCGATGCGCTCAACGATATCCGCAATGTCGAGGTCTCAGCCCAGGCCATCATGGAGTGCGGCGGTCATTTCGAGGGCGCGATCAGTTACACAGTCAGTCCGGTGCACA
The DNA here is from genome assembly GCA_038325105.1 of Coriobacteriia bacterium. GTDB lineage: Bacteria > Actinomycetota > Coriobacteriia > Anaerosomatales > Anaerosomataceae > WSXY01. The sequence goes on along the minus strand of JBBQIR010000062.1, from coordinate 8,433 downwards.
CACTCGATAGCTTCCTTGACTACGCTCACCAGCTCAAGGAACTTGGCGCGGATACCATCTGTATCAAGGACATGGCAGGCATGCTGACGCCGTTTCGCACGGAGAAGATGGTCCGTGCGCTTAAAGAGGAGATTGGTCTCCCGGTACACGTGCACTGCCACTACATCGGTGGCATGGCTCCGATGAACTACCTCAAGGGCGTTGAAGCGGGTGCGGACATCATCGACACGGCGGTTGTTGCGCTCGCGTTCGGCAACAGCCAACCGGCGGTTGAGATGATCGTTGCGGCCCTCAAAGAATCCGAGTACGACTCGGGTCTCGACCTCGATCTGCTCTTCGAGATCGCCGAGTACTGGGAGGGCGTGCGCAAAGCGAAGAAGCTTAAGCGCGGAGTTACGTCGCTCATGCACATGCAGGTCTTCAGCCACCAGGTACCCGGCGGCATGATGAGCAACCTGGTCTCGCAGCTCGAGTTGCAGAAGGCCGGTGATCGGCTTGCCGACGTATTCGCAGAAGTTCCCCGGGTCCGCGCCGAGGTGGGCTATCCGCCGCTCGTGACGCCACTTTCGCAAATCGTCGGAACGCAGGCTGTTCTCAACGTCCTCAGCGGTAAGCGCTGGGCGGTCGTGCCGCGCGAGATGAAGGACTATATCCGCGGCCTCTACGGCAAAGCCCCCGGTCCGATGGACGACGAGATCGTAGCGAAGGTACTCGGCGGCGAGAAACCACTCGCTCACGATATCCGGCCCGGTTCGCTTGTCACCACGACCTACGAGCAGATGGCCGAGGAGATCGGCGATCTTGCCCACACGGAAGAGGACGTACTGATGTACGCGCTCTTCCCGAACGAGGCGCGGACATATCTTGAGAATCACCAGGAAGGCGCCGAGGGCGCTGTGTTCCTCATGGGTGAGGAAGCGAATACCGTCAGGGAGGAAGACTCAGTGGATGTGAATCAGATTCGGGAACTCGTCAAACTCGTCGAGGCATCCGATGTGACCGAAGTCATCATCGAAGAAGGCGATTCGCGCATTGTCGTGCGCAAAGGCGGCGTGTGCGAGACTGCCGCGCCGGTGGCGGCGCCCGCACCCGCACCCGCTGCAATTCCTCAGGAGGCGACGCCCGCTCCGGTGGCGGACGCGGCTCCTGCCGGTCGTCCAGCAACGTGGCGGACCGTCACGTCCCCGATGGTCGGCACGATCTACCACGCAGCGTCTCCCGGAGCTGCCCCGTTCGTGGCGGTCGGCGACTCCGTGGCCGAGGGTGCCGTGCTGTGCATTCTCGAGGCGATGAAACTCATGAACGAGATTTCGGCCGAGGAGGCCGGCGTCATCCGTGAGGTTGCCGTCGCCAACGCGCAGGCTGTGGAGTACGGCACCGTTCTGTTCTACTACGAGCCGGTGGACTAGGTATGTTCGGCAAGATTCTCATCGCGAACAGGGGAGAGATCGCCCTGCGCGTCGTGCGCGCGTGCAAGGAGATGGGCGTCGCGTCGGTCGCCGTGTACTCTGAGGCCGATCGCGACTCGCTCCACGCCCGTATGGCTGACGAGGCAATCTGCATCGGGCCGGCATCTTCGGCGCAGTCGTATTTGAGCATGCCGAATGTTATCTCGGCTGCACTCATCACGGGTGCCGAGGCAATTCATCCCGGATACGGGTTCCTCGCCGAGAATGCCGCGTTCGCGCGGGCGGTCGAGGACTCAGGCCTGGTGTTCATCGGCCCGTCACCCGACGCCATCGAGCGCATGGGCGACAAGGCCGTTGCGCGCTCGACCATGATGAGCGCGGGCGTTCCCTGCGTACCCGGCAGTGATGGCGCCGTCGATTCGCTTGACGAGGCGCTTGTATTCGCGAAGACCGTTGGCTACTCCGTGCTCATCAAGGCGTCCGCCGGTGGCGGAGGCAAGGGTATGCGCGTTGCGGTCGATGAGGCCGAGATGCGTGTCAACTTCACCGCCGCCAAGACCGAGGCTGCGGCAGCGTTCGGCAACGACACTGTGTATATCGAGAAGTACCTGAGTCGGCCCCGCCATGTGGAGTTCCAGGTGCTCGCCGACACGTTCGGAAACGCCGTCTACTTGTACGAGCGCGACTGCTCGGTGCAGCGCAGGCACCAGAAGCTTATCGAGGAAGCGCCGTCGCCGGCGCTCACGCCGGAGTTGCGCGCCGCCATGGGTGCGGCGGCGATCAAGGCAGTGCGCGCGGTCGACTACGTGAATGCGGGGACCGTCGAGTTCCTGCTCGACACCGACGGCAAGTTTTACTTCATGGAGATGAACACGCGCGTCCAGGTCGAACATCCCGTCACCGAGCAGATCACCGGCGTGGACATCATCAAGGAGCAGCTGCGCATCGCCTCCGGCGAGCCGATGAAGCATGCTCGCCAGGAAGACGTGAAGCTGAACGGGCACGCGATCGAGTTCCGGATCAATGCTGAGGACCCGCTCCACAACTTCCGACCCCATCCCGGGCACATCGAGCTCTACAACCCTCCGGGCGGCTTTGGCGTGCGTGTCGACAGTCACATGTACTCCGGCTACAACGTGCCGCCGTACTACGACTCGCTACTCGCGAAGCTCATCGTGTGGGGCGAGACGAGGACCGAGGCGCTCGATCGTGCTCGTCGCGCCCTCGACGAGTTCATCATCGTCGGCATTCCTACCACGGTCCCGTTCCACCAGTTCGTGGTGGAGGAGGAGCACTTCCGGCGCGGGGAGGTCTATACTGACTTCGTGGATTCACATGTCACGACGGAAGGCATTGCCGCTTTCGTGACGGGCGACCGTATCGGCGGGAAGGAGGTCGGCAATGTCTGAGGAGATTCAGCTCGAAGGTCTCGGCGTCGCACCGGGCGTGCTTGAGACGATCGCAACGCTCGCTGCCGACCGAGTGGATGGCGTTGTCGACGTCCTCACGAAGGGCGTTGCGGGACTCGTGCAAAAGGGTTCCGGCCGCGGCATTGCGGTAACCATCGGTGCGGACGGTTCGCTGTCGGTCCAGATTCACGTTTCGGTCCGCTACGGCACGCCGCTGCACACGATTGCGGCCGATATCCAGCGTGCGGTCAGGGATGCACTGCGTTCACAGACAGGTCAGCAAGTCGCGATGGTCGACGTCTTTGTGGACGCGATCGTCTTCACCGAGCAGTGACCCCGGCCTTGCTGGTGGTGATCTGATGCTCGAGCGGACACGTGCGCGCCTCCAGGCGCTTCAGATGCTGTACCAGCGAGAGATCACGGGCGAGGACATCGACACCATCCTCGCGCTAAAGTCCTACAGCAATGAAGATGGTGAACCGTCCGAGTACTGCCGCGAGCTTGCCTTGGGGACGGAGCTAAACCAGGAGCGCATCGACGCCGAGATTGAGTCGACGTCCGAGCACTGGACGATCTCCCGTATGCCGCTGGTCGACAGGAACATCCTGCGTTTGGCAGTGTATGAGATCACGTTCCGCGACGAGGTCCCGGATTCTGTGGCAATCAACGAAGCAGTCGAGATGGCCAAGATCTACGGTGGCGAAGACTCGTCGAAGTTCGTGAACGGCGTTCTCGGGCGCATTGCCGAGCATCACGTTGACACAAACGAGCCGACAGCCGGCGAGACGGAGGATCGATGACCGATGAGCGGTACACGTTCGAGGCGGCGCGCGTCCGCCTCGAGGAAATAGCTACGCTCGCCCGCAAGAAGGACACGTCGCTCGAGAAGAGCCTCGACCTGCTTGAAGAGGGTGTAAGGCTCGCGAATATCTGTACCGAACTCGTAGACCATACCGATCTCAGCGCCACGGTCGCGGTTGAGGTTCCCGACTCGGTTCCGTTGCCTGATGCGGCTGATGAAGCCGCAGTTGACGTCGAGGTTGCCGCCGAAGACGCGGCCGTCGTGCCGCTGGACGCCGGGCCTGTGGAGGCGTAGCGCGGAGCTCCTGAGTTACGGCCCTGTGACCACCACGGACCAGGGAACCGCCGCAGTGATAGGATGCTGGGTGCGGGCATCTCGCCCGCGAAAGACGGTCGCCTCATGAAACGGGAACTCTGTGTGCGCTGAGCGCATTCTTGATTCGATAGACTCACCACGGGACCTCAAGGGGCTCGAGCCGGCACAGCTCGAGCAACTCGCTGGCGAGATTCGGCGGGAGCTCATCACCACGGTGTCCAGCACTGGCGGCCACCTCGCGCCGAACCTTGGCGTGGTCGAGCTTACCCTGGGACTACACCGCGCGCTTGACTGCCCAACAGACAAGATCGTGTGGGACGTCGGACACCAGGCGTACGTGCACAAACTCATCACCGGTCGACGCGCTGACTTCTCCACGCTTCGCACGTACGGCGGGGTGTGCGGATTCCCGAAGCGGAGCGAAAGCCCGTACGACGTTCACGACACGGGACACGCTTCCACATCGATCTCCATTGCGGTTGGACTCGCATGTGCGCGGGATGCAGCGGGCGGCGACGAGACGGTTGTTGCCGTAATTGGTGACGGTTCCCTCACCGGAGGGATGGCTTTCGAGGCGCTCAACCACCTCGGGCACCTCCAGAAGCGCATGATTATCGTGCTTAACGACAACGAGATGTCGATTTCGCCGAACGTCGGGGCGCTTTCAGGGTACCTGGCCCGCGTTCGTCTGGACCGCCGGTACCGGCGACTGCGCGACGACGTCGAATCCGCCCTCGCCAAGACCAAACTGGGAGCGGCCATGGTCGCTGCTGGCGAGGCGGCGAAGGAGTCTGTGAAGCAGTTGCTCGTGCCCGGGATGCTCTTTGAGGAGCTGGGCGTAAAGTACGTCGGTCCCATCAACGGCCACGACATCGGTCAGGTAGAGCAGGCGGTTCGCCTCGCCAAAGACGTTGACGGCCCTGTTCTCATCCACATGGTTACGCGCAAGGGTAAGGGTTACAGCCCTGCCGAGGACCGGCCGGACACCTTCCACGGAATCAGTCCGTTCTCCATTGAGGACGGCACTGTGAATGGCACGGGCGGCCACATGTCATACACCGACGCGTTCGGAATCGCGCTCGTGCGCGAGGCCGAGCGTGACGATCGCATCGTCGCTATCACGGCCGCGATGCCCTCAGGTACGGGGCTTTCTTCATTTGCTGAACGCTTCCCGGACCGATGTTATGACGTCGGGATAGCCGAGCAGCATGCTGTCGGACTCGCGGCAGGTATGGCTACCGGTGGCCGGATTCCGGTCGTCGCCATCTACTCCACCTTCTTGCAGCGGGCGTATGACCAGGTGATCATGGATGTCGCTCTGCAGGGGCTGCATGTCGTCTTCTGCATCGATAGGGCCGGTCTCGTCGGCGAGGATGGCCCCACACACCATGGTGTGTTCGATCTCTCATACCTGCGTACGATTCCAGACCTGAAGATCATGGCACCCGCCGATGAAGCGGAGCTTGCGGACATGCTCCACACCGCACTCGTGTCGGACGGCCCCGTGGCGATACGCTACCCGCGCGGTGCTGGCACGGGCAAAGAGCTGCCGCTCAAACCAACGGTGCTCGAACCTGGGCGTGCGGAGGTACGCCGCGAGGGCGATGCGGTAGCCATCCTGGCAATCGGACGGATGGTTGGCGTGGCGGAAGCCGCAGCGAACCTTCTGGCTGAGCGCGGCGTTCGGGCGAGCGTCGTCAACATGCGGTGGCTCAAGCCCATGGACCTTGAAGTAGTCGCGTGGGCTGCCAAACACCCGCTGGTGGTTACCATCGAGGAGAACACAGGTCAGGGAGGCGCGGGGGCGGCGGTACTCGAGGCACTCTCGGATATGGCCGTAGACGTGCCGGTGCTGCGCCTTGCGATTCCGGACTGTTTCGTAACGCACGGTGCCATGAGCCTTCTGTTTAAGGAAGTTGGCCTGACGCCTGAGGCGATCCGTGACGCGATCCTCGGCAGGCTGTAGGGTTCAGGCAAGCGACAACGGCGAGGAGCATCATGAGTGGACGACGGGCCGACGTCGAACTCGTTGAGCGCGGTCTGTTCACCTCTCGTGAACGCGCCAGGGCCGCGATTCTTGCCGGTGAGGTCAAGGTAAACGGAGTTCCTGTTCTCAAGGCCGGTCAGCCGCTTGACCCGGCTGCATCCATCGAGATAGCAGAGAGACGCAAGTACGTGTCTCGCGGCGGCCAGAAACTCGAGGGCGCCCTCGAATCGTTCGGACTTGATGTTACCGGCATGCGCGTCCTCGACGTGGGCGCCTCAACCGGGGGATTCACCGACTGTGTGCTCCAACGAGGCGCGCAATCGGTGGTCGCGCTCGACGTGGGGTACGGTCAGCTTGCGTGGTCGCTACGCACCGATCCGCGTGTGACCGTCATCGAGCGCACAAACTTCAGGCACGTGGAACTCGAGCCGCTGGGCGCACCATTTGATCTCGTCGTCGTGGACGTTTCGTTCATCGCCTTCGCGAATGTGCTGCCGCGAGTGCTCGCGGCAGCGGGTCAGGGCGGGCAGGTGGTAGGTCTTGTTAAGCCGCAGTTTGAAGCCGGTAAAGGACGTGTTGGTAAAAAGGGAGTTGTGCGGGACCCGGCCGTTCACACCGACGTGCTTGAGGGCGTTGTCGCTGCTGTCGTGCAGGCTGGGTGGGTTGTGAAAGGCCTTGCGTGGTCGCCTCTGAAGGGGCCCGAGGGTAATATTGAATTCTGGGTGTGGCTCGCAGCTACCGGTGAGTCGGCACATGAGCGGCCAACCGATATCGTCTCGTCGGCACATCGTGAGTTAGGGGACTGACGTGCGCGTACTGCTCGTTCCAAACCCTGCGAATGACCGGTCTGTTTCGGCGACGCGGCAGCTGGTCACGCTGCTCGAAACTCGCGGGTACGAGCCGGTTCTGGCCGCAGATGACGCCGCGTCGTGCGGCATGCCTGCCAGAGGAGTGTCTCGGTCTGACATAGGCACGCCGGAGCTGGTTGTCGCGCTTGGCGGCGACGGAACGATTCTCAAAGCCGTGCATGTGCTCGGCGAGACCGATGCGCCGATTCTTGGCGTTAATCTCGGGAGACTCGGTTTCCTGTCCGGCGCCGACGGCGTCGATTTCGAGGAGGCCGTTCTCACGGCGCTTGCGGGTGAAGCTCGTGTAGAGCGTCGGGAAACGCTTGAGGCACTGGTGGATGTTGGTGGCCGCCAGGCTGGCAGCTACCACGCGCTTAACGAGATCTTCGTCGGACGCGGGAGCGGCTCTCGTGTCGTCGAACTCGAGGTTCGGGTCAACGGCATCCGCCTGTGGCGCTTTGCGTGCGATGGCGTGATCGTTGCGACATCCACCGGATCGACGGCATATGCGCTCTCTGCGGGCGGACCCGTCGTCTCGCCGGAGGTCAGAGGGATCGTGCTGGTACCAGTGGCCCCGCATGCTGTGGCGGTCCGTCCGATGGTCCTTGGTCCATCAGATCTGGTCGAGATATCGTGCCCGAATCCGTCGCGAGCCGAGGCGTGCATTACGGTCGACGGAGACCATGTTCCATGCCGACGGACCCTCGACACGGTAAGCGTGCACATCGGCGATCACGACGTGCGCCTTCTGAAGCTCGACGGTCGGGGATTCTTCGAAGTTCTGACAGACAAGTTCCTGGGGGCCTGACGTGCTGCTCGAACTACACGTACGGGACCTCGCGCTGGTCGAGGACGTCTGGCTCGAATTTGGTGACGGCCTCACAGTCCTTACGGGCGAGACCGGCGCTGGAAAGACCGTGCTTGTCGGTGCCCTTCAGTTGCTCCTCGGAGAACGGGCGGACACGTCTCTCGTTCGGTCGGGCGCGGATGAGGCGCTCGTAGAGGGTCGCTTTCTCATTGACGGTGAGGAACGACTCATCCGTCGACGCATAACGGCTGAAGGCCGGTCGCGATGCACTATTGATGGTGAGATGGCGACGGTTGGTGCGCTCGGTACGCTCCTCGACGGTGTGGTCGATCTGCACGGACAGCATGAGCATCAAGCGCTGCTTTCCTCGGGCCGACATGCGGGGTACCTGGACCGGTTCATCGGCAGTGAGGCGATAGAGGCGCTTGAAGCGTACCGGATCGCGCTGAAGGATGCGGACGCCATGCGCGCCCGGGTCGATGACCTTGAGAAGGCACTCACCGATCGTGACACACGCATGGAGTACCTCCGTTTTCAGGTGGCGGACATCGACTCGGCCGCTCCACGTGCGGGTGAAGATACCGATACAGAGGCGCTTCTGCCGAGGCTACGCCACGGTGAGAAACTGACGAGTGCCGCGGCAACAGCATGGGTGTCGCTGCGCGACGAGGGTGGCGCTGCGGATGCGCTTGCCGAGGCGAGCACCGCGCTCTCGCACGCCGCAGATCTCGACCCGGTGCTCGACGGACTCGCGGGTGAGCTTGCAGAACTCGTAGTCACGCTTGACGACATCGGCAGTCGACTGCGAGTGTACTCCGAGTCGATAGAGCACGATCCGCAGGCGCTCGACGCTGC
>JBBQIR010000061.1:0-13900 GCA_038325105.1 Coriobacteriia bacterium | reverse complement strand
GTAGAGGTAGCCGTCGCGCGAGCCGATGTAGATGCGACCTTGCCACACGATCGGCGTGGATTCGTAGCTGCCACCGCCGGTGAACCGGGCCACGCGCGCGACCGAGACGGACACCATCTCGCCCTTGCGGGTCTTGAGCGCGACACCAGGACCATCGGAACCCGGCGTGTAGGTGATCTTGTAAACGTTCACCGCATTTCCGTAGCCTGCCGCGATCACGTAGTCGTCCACCATGATCGGCGTGGAGATCGCGCCACCGATGTTCTCCTTGAAGACGACCTTCGGCGTGGGCAGGCCCTTCTCAAGATTGGGACCGGCAACGCGTTCCTCGGCAAGGTTGTCCTGCGAGACCACGTAGAGGTTGCCGTCGATCGCGGTGCACGACACGAGCGCCGGCCGGGACCCGTCGGCGTTGTACGAGTCGTTCACCGATGAAGAGCCGATGATGCCGCCCTGCCAGTCGGCGAACGCCCGGTCGCCCGTCGGGAAGAACCACACGAGCGCATCCTTCGCGGCTTTGCGCGGATCGAGCTTGACGAGCCCTCCGTGACCTTTGATGTACTGCTTCTCGATCTCCGCGAAGAGGAAGCCATCGGCCGTGGCGACCGGCGTGCCGTCCATGTCCGAGCCGGTGAAGTAGTCCCACTCGACTTTGAGGGTGTCCTTGTTCATGCCGTACACGTGACCGGAGCCCGATGCCGCATACACCCGTTCGCCGAGGAGCACCGGTGACGCCTCAAGCACGAGGTTCCCCCCGTGACTCGACGCTCGCTTGTCGCCGAGAAGAAGCGTCTCCGAGATGATCTTCGGTGTGCGGAAGCCCTTCCATGCGACGGTCGAGAATGGGTCAAGCTTGTACATGTTGCCCGACTCGACACCGACCCAGGCCATGCCGTCGACGACGAAACCACTCCCGTCGGCATCCCGGCTATAGCTCTTCGTACGCGGGACGGGCAGGCGCCACAGTTCTTTGCCGGTCGCATACGAGACCGCCCGGAACGGTGCGATATCGGGTGCCGAGATGCTGCTCGGGAATCCCCGGCGCGAGCCGACCATGACGACGTACTTCGACGGGTCACCGGGAGCATCGGGATCCTCGAAGACGGTCGGGCTCCCCTTGATGACGTCGGGGTACTCGTATGACCACAGCTCCTTGCCGGTCGCCGCATCGATCTTCACGAGGTTGTGGTCGAAGCCGCCCACGAGCAGGTAGAGCTTGCCGTTCTCGCGCACGAGTGCGGGCTGCCCGGTCCATCCAGTGCCGTACCAGGTGACGAGGTCGCTTCCCGAGGCGGTCTTCTTCCCGGTTCCGCCCGTCGTCCCACCGCCGATGCTCATCTTCCAGATGACCTCGAGTTTCTCGGGCACCGGACCGACGCCGTAAAACCGCCTGCTCTCGTTGCCGAGGAACGACGCGATCTTGATGCCGTCAACCGTGGGGTCGGTCCCGGGCGGCTTCGGAAGCTCGATCGTGACGGTGGGCATGACAGACGGAAGCGGCGTGACGGGACGAATGAGCGGCGGCGGATCGAACGCGGGCGCGGCGTACCTGAGACCGACGAACACGCCCGCCGCCACGACCGCAAGCACGAGCAGCGCGGCAAGAAGCCGCTTCGCCACAGGTCGTCGAGTTCGTCTCCCACGCGCCACAGTCTCTCCCTCTTCAGGAGGAGCGGAACTCGCTCCCCATGCTGCACGGCACCCTCACTCTGTCACCGCTACCCGCTCCACACCAACGAACACGGTGGTCGTCGCGCCCGTTCGCACCGAGTCGCCGGGCGCGAGTACCGCGCGCTTCACGCACTTGTCGGCACAGTACATACCGCGCTCATCGGTGAGGTCAAGCGCAGACACATGACCGTCAACCGCTGTGAACCGCACTGCATACGCCGCCACGGCGATGTCGTCCACTCGGATGTCGGCATTCTCGGCGCTGCCGAGCACTGCAGGCAGCCGCACGAGATGCTCGGAGGCGCTCCCGGGGCCGCTCACCCTGAAGCGGTGGCGCGTGAGCGCGGGCGAGCTGGTCCCGCTGTCGTACCGCCGACGGCGACGGATGAAGAACACGATTGCGCCGGCGACTACGATTGCGACACCGGATCCCGCGATCACAAGCGGCGTTGACGCGCCGCCGGATGCTCCGCTATCACTCGCGGTGACAAGTCGAATGTCCGGGGCGTTCGCTTCCACGAACGCGCGAGCATCATCGGCAGGGATACTGAACCCGACCGCATCCACGGTGACGTCCGCGATCTTGGCGACATTGATGCCGACGAGCCGCCCCTGTGCATCAATGAGCGGCCCACCGCTGTTGCCGGGATTGATGGCGGCATCAGTCTGAACGTAGGTCGACCCGTCGAATATCTGCCGGGGCGACGAGACGACGCCCTTGGCGAGCGAGACTGACTGCAGCCCGATCGGGAATCCGAGCACGATCACGTCCTCGCCTCGTTCGAGGTCGCTGCTGCTTCCCCACACGATGGGATCCACCGGCGGCAACGAAACCTCGAGGAGTGCGAGGTCGAGTGTGCGGTCGATCGCGATCACGCGATACGGCTCGAGTCGGTTCTGCACGAGCACTCGTGCTTGCAGACCCTCTGCGGCGTCGACAACGTGGGCGACGGTGAGAACGCGGTTCGGCGCGATGATGAACCCCGTACCGATCTGGTCGGCGCCCGCAGTGATCGCGACAACCGACTCAGTCGCGCGTTCGAGCGGCGTGAGCGCATACGCCGATGCCGTGACGCCAAGCGCCAGCACAGCGGCAGCCGCCGCAATCAACCGGATGACTCTCACGACGCGTCCTCGTCGATGCGTGGCGCCACCGGCGCGACCGCCCAGCCGGCGAGGTTCGGTGCCGGGCGCTGGGCCAGCCCCTCGGCTCCGAGAATCTCGCGAAGGCGCGAGACCCGGCGGTACTCGGGGTCGTCCTCGGGCGCGAATCCGAAGCCTGCCCAGCAGTAGAAGAGCTGCGAGTACGCATCGCCCGCACACGGCACGAAGTTGTCGGCGTCAAGCACCCGCTCGAGGGCGGAAAGCATCGAGCGCGGGTCCTTCAGGAGGAGCATGCCCTCGGCATCGGCCTTCTCGGACGCGAGCCACGCCGATGCCTGGTGCCAGAACGAGAGCACCTCGGTGACCACGACCACGACCCCGTAGAAGATGAACCACGCGGCATACGCGTCGGAACCCGAACGGCTTCCGGCGGTCAGGATGTGCGCCTGCTCCTGTGTGTCGGACCAGTTCCGCTCGGTTATCTTCAGGTCGTGGTCGCGAATCGCCCAGATCGGACCCATGAGGGCAGATACGGCGGTGGCATAGAGCGTGTCGAGCGACCAGATTCGCGCCATGAGGTTGGCGAAGACCGCCCGCTGCTCGTCGGGGCTGAGCTTGTCGACGAAACCGCGCGTCACGCCGACGGCGGCCGATGCGTACGAGCGACCGATCGCGAATGCGTTGATCTTGTCGACGTCGATGATGTAAAGCGGCGGCGAGTGCTCGAACCCGACAGCGATCGTCATGTCCTTGAGCACCCGCTTCACCGCAAGGATCTCGCCCTGCGCGGTAATGCGGGCACCCAGACGCTTGAGCAAGAACCGCTCGGAGCGCGCGAGCCGCCAGATGACCCATCCGAGCGTACCAACAAACGAGAGCGGGAAGCCAACGAAGATCGCGGAAGTAGCGATCCAAATGCCGACCTCGATGTCTGACAGCAGCGCTCCGACGAGAAAGAGCGCGAGCGTGAGCACCAGCGAGAAGAAGAACGCGATGACGACCGAGAACGCGAACGAGAAGAAGACGACCTTCACGCGGTTGCGGTCGACACGATTCCAGAGCGGTTCGATGCGGTTGCCGCGCACGCCAGGTGGGAGCGTGAGCTCCGTCATCCCTGAACGCCTGCGCACGGCGGTCACTACTTCCTGCGCCGCTCGGCCATCTCGGCCGCGAGATCGTCGAGCGTCAGGCCCTCGCGCACCATGACGACCATGAGGTGGTAGAGCAGGTCGGCGAGCTCGTAGCGGAGCTGCTTGGGGTCGCGGTCGCGGGCGGCGATAATGACCTCGCTCGCCTCCTCGCCGATCTTCTTGAGGAGTTTATCCTGCGGACCGAGGAGCAGTTTCGCCGTGTAGGACTCTTCGGGCATCTCGGCTTTGCGCGATTCGAGGACGGCGAACACCTCGACAAGGACCGAGCCGATCTCGGGTACGGGCGCCGGTTGAGGGGCGCCGAGCAGGTCATTCATGGTGCATACGCTCCGTTCGACTAAGACAGCGGGACGTTATCGGTGTTCGGTGAGCCGGGCTCGGAACCTACCGATCCTGTGGTTGTAAACGAGTTGAAGAAGCACGTGCGCTCGCCCGTGTGGCAGGCGACGCCGACCTGGTCGACAAGCACGAGCAGCGTGTCGGCGTCACAGTCGTAGCGGATCTCCTTGACCTCCTGTGCGTGACCGGAGGTCTCGCCCTTGTTCCAGTACGCCTGACGAGACCGGCTCCAGAACCACGTACGGCCACTTTCGACCGTGCGCTTCACGGCCTCGGCGTCCATCCAGGCCACCATGAGCACCTCGAGCGTGTCGTACTGCTGGATGACGGCGGGGATGAGTCCCCGCTCGTCGTAGGTGAGTGTCGGCACATCCATCGTTACTCCCCCTCCACGTCGGGCGTTGCCCGGTGCTGCTTGCCCTCCATCGACTCGATCACGATCTCGATGACGGTCGTTCGGCCAAGCGTGGCGTCCGGGATTCCGTCGCCCGTGCTCTCGTACTGGCGCATGATCGCATCAAGCCCGAAGCGCTTCTCGGCGACTGTCGTGAGCACGCGTGCGGTTCCGTACCCGATGACGCTCCTGAACCGCGCAGTGAAGCCGCATGGTTTGTCGGCGCGGATGATGGTGCACTCGTCGGCCTCGAAGCAGACACGCGGATCGCGCGCGATCGCAACAAGGCGCCTGCCCTCGCCGGGACCGTGCACGTAGAGACGTCCGTCGGCGTAACCGAAGTTGACCGGCACAACGTACGGGCCATCCTCATCGGCCATCCCGAGGCGCAGCACCTCAGCCCCGCCGAGGAACGCATCGGCTTCCCCGGCGGACATCTTATGGTCGTAGCGTCGCATCTGTCGCATCGCCATCGCCTACAGCCTCACCGGCACGCCATGGGCGGCCATCGACTCTTTGACCTGCCTGATGCTGAACTGTCCGAAGTGAAACACGCTCGCGGCGAGCACCGCGTCGGCGTCGGCTTCCACGACAATCTCCGCGAAGTCGTCGAGTTCGCCGGCGCCACCGCTCGCGATCACCGGGATGTTGAGCGCGCCGGTCACCGCACGGGTAAGCGGGATGTCGAAACCGTCCTTCGTGCCGTCGCGGTCCATGCTCGTAAGCAGGATCTCACCCGCACCGCGCCGCTCGGCCTCCTCGGCCCAGGCAACGGCGTCGAGCCCCGTGTTCGTGCGGCCTCCGGAGACGAAGACCTCCCAGCGCTCGGCACCGGCCACGCGGCGCGCGTCGATGGCGACGACGATGCACTGCGAGCCGTACTGCCTCGCCGTCTCCGTGATGAGCGCGGGCGCAGCGACCGCCGCCGAGTTCATCGAGATCTTGTCGCAGCCCGCCGAAAGCATCGCGCGAATGTCTGCCGAGGAGCGCATGCCGCCACCGACGGTGTACGGGATGAAGACCTCCTCGGCAGTGCGCCGCGCGACCTCGAGCATAAGCGGGCGGTCCTCGTGCGTCGCGGTGATATCGAGGAAGACGAGCTCGTCGGCGCCCTCGCGGTCGTAGGCCGCAGCGAGTTCGACGGGATCGCCGGCGTCGCGAAGGTTGATGAAGTTGACGCCTTTGACGACGCGCCCCTCATGAACGTCGAGGCACGGGATGACACGCTTCATGAGCACGCGGCTACTCCTCTTCGCCGTAGCCGGCGCGAATGGCATCGGCGAGCGTGAAGCTGTTCTCGTAGAGCGCCTTGCCAACGATGACGCCCTCGAGCTGCATCCCAAGCGTGTGCAGGTCGCTGATGTCCTCGAGTGTCGAAACGCCGCCCGATGCGGTCATCGGGATGTCGATCTGACCGGCGAGCGCGCGATAGGCGCCGTAGTTGACGCCGGTCTGCATGCCGTCCTTCGAGATGTCGGTATACGCCAGCCGCTTCACGCCGAGGAGTTCGAGTTCGCGCACGAGCTCCAGCACGCCGTACTCCGTGCCCTCGCGCCAGCCATGGATGGCGACCTTGCCGTCACGCGCATCGATGCCGGCCACGATCGCGCCGCCGTAGCGCGCACAGGCCTCGCCAACGAGCGCCGGCTCCGTGATGAGCGCGGTGCCGAGCACCATCCGGCGAACACCCACGCCGTCAAGCCGCTCCAGGACCTCCATCGAGCGCAGGCCGCCACCGGTCTGCACCGGCACGCCGAGCGCAACGATTCGTTCGAGGATCTCGATGTTCTTTGGGTCGCCTGTCACGGCGCCATCGAGGTCGACCACGTGCAGCCACTCCGCGCCCTGTGCGATCCACTGGCGCGCCTGCTCGACGGGATCGTCGTTGTAGATGGTGACGGCGTCGAGACGTCCCTGAAGGAGCCGCACGGCCTTGCCGTCGAGAATGTCGATTGCGGGAAAGACGATCATCGAGTGCCCCTCTCGGTGACGAGCGCGCCAAAGTTCGCCAGCAACTTGAGCCCCATGTCCGAGGACTTCTCGGGATGGAACTGCACGGCGTACGCCGACCCGGACTCCACTGCAGCGGCGAACGGAACGCCGTACTCCGTACGCCCGATGATACAAGATGAATCACTCGGGCGCAGATGATACGAGTGCACGAAGTAAAACGCTGTCTCCTCGGGAATTCCTTCGAAGAGCCTGCTGCTCCGCGGGTATGCCACGGTGTTCCAGCCGATGTGCGGGATCTTCTCGCCGGCAGGCAGGCGCTCGCACGTTCCCGGCACGATGCCGAGACCCTCCCACTCGCCGTCTTCAAGCCCGACGGTGGCCAGCAACTGCATCCCCAGACAGATGCCGAGAAACGGCACACCACCGGCGACGCGCGAGACGATCGTGTCCCAGAGGCCGCTCGTCTTGAGATTCGCGCTCGCATCGCGAAACGCGCCAACGCCCGGCAACACGATGCCGTCGGCCGCGTCGAGAACCGCCGGGTCGTCCGTCACCACGATGTCGGCGACACCGGCGTGCTCGAAACCTTTCTGAGCGCTCCGGAGGTTGCCCATCTTATAGTCGACGATCGCGATCACAATGAGCCCTTCGTGCTCGGGATACCCACGACGCGCGGGTCGATCTCGCACGCCTCGCGGAGCGCGCGTGCAACCGCCTTGAACGCTGCCTCGATGATGTGGTGCGCGTTGTCGCCGGCGAGTTTGTGCACGTGCAGGGTGATGCCCGCGTTCGTGGCGAACGCGATGAGGAACTCCCTGGCAAGCGACGTATCGAACGTCCCGATGATCTCGATCGGCACTTCGACCTCGTAGGTGAGCTGTCCGCGACCCGAGATGTCAATCGCTGCGAGCACGAGCGTCTCATCCATCGGCACGACCGCCGAGCCGAAGCGCCTGATACCGGACTTGTCGCCAAGCGCCTCCGCGACGGCCTGCCCCAGCACAATGCCGACGTCTTCGACCGTGTGATGCGCGTCGACCTCAAGGTCGCCGGTGGCGCTCACCGTGAGATCGAGGAGCGCGTGGCGACCGAGCGCGTGCACCATATGGTCGAAAAACGGCACGCCGGTCGTGACCTGCGTCTCGCCGCTCCCGTCCAAGTCGAGCGTGAGCGTGATGGCGGTCTCGTTCGTGGTGCGCGTGATCTCTGCGGTGCGTCCCACGTCACTCCCCTTCCTTGAGGTACCGGGATGCGGTAGCCGCAACCCCGAACAGGTCGCTCGCGTGACGCCGGGAGATGATCTCGCCCATTGCAGTCACAAACCGGGTGACCTCGTCTTCGGTGCCAACACTCACTCTGAGGCAGTCCTCAAGTCCGGGCGCCCGCGAGAAGTCGCGGATGAGTATCGAGTGCTCGTGGAGCAAATCGCGCCAGACCGTGGACGCGTGCGCGACTTTGAAGAGCACGAAGTTCGCCTCGGATGGGTAGACCGTCACCTCCGGCAGTGCCGACAACCCGTCCACAAGCATGTCGCGCTGGCGGAGCAACTGGCTGATGCCGGCCTCGAAAACCGGGCGCTCGCGGAAGACAAGCGACGCCGCCATCTGCGTGAACCGGTTGACCGAGTACGGCTGGCGCACCTTAGTGAGCTCCAGGATGACGTCTTCGTGGGCGAGCAGGTAGCCGGCGCGCAGTCCCGCAAGCGAGAACGCCTTGGAAAACGTCCGGAGGATAACGAGGTTCTGGTGGCGCGCCATGTGAGGGCGCATCGTGTGCCGCGAGAACTCGAAATACGCCTCGTCCACGAGCACGAGCGCGTCGGTCGCGTTCAGCACATCGATGAGAAGCGTCTCGGCAGCGAGCGTGCCCGTGGGGTTGTTCGGGTTCGCAATGGCGACGATGTCGATATCGCCCGGCTTGAGGCGCTCGAGGAGTGCGTCGCCGTCGATCGAAAAGTCCTCGCAGCGCGGGATGCGAACGAGTTCCGTCCCGGTCAGCTCGGCATCGATGCCGTACATGGCAAACGTTGGCGGCATGTCGATGACTGTGCGCCCGGGACCTCCCCAGGCGAGGAGCAGGTCGAAGATGAGCTCGTCGCCGCCATTGCCGACGAGAACGTTGCCCGGCTCGAGGCCGTTGGCCTCGGCGATCTTCTCGCGAAGCGTGCCCGAGAGCGGATCCGGATACCGGTTGTAGGGAATCTGCACGGCGTGGTCGGCGAGCTTCTCGAGGAGTTCGCCCGGGAGGTTGAGCGGGTGCTCGTTGCTGGCAAGGTTGATGTCTGCCCGCACCTCTTTGGCGTCGTACGGAATGAGCGACTCGAGTTCTTTGCGGGCCGGTCTCACATTCTTCATGAGACCTCCCCGTCCTCGTCATCGGCAAGAGCGTACGCCATCGCAAGACGCAGGCCTATCGCCCGTGAGTGCGCATCGAGACCTTCGGCCTGGGCGATGACCATCGCCGTCGGGCCGTCCATCTCGAGTCCCTCGAGGGAGTAGCTCAGCACCGAGGACTTCTTCACGAAATCGTCAACCGACAGCGGGCTCGAGAAGCGTGCCGTGCCGCCGGTCGGGAGAACGTGGTTGGGTCCGGCCACGTAGTCGCCAACGCTCTCCGGCGTCCACGGTCCGAGGAAGATCGCGCCCGCGTTCCTGATACTGCCGAGGAGTTCGAGCGGCTCGGCCATCATGACTTCGAGGTGCTCGGGGGCGATCAGGTTGGCGGCGTCGAGCGCAACATCGACATCAGGGCAGATGACGACCACGCCGTTGTCGGTGAGCGAGCGGCGGATCACGTCGGCGCGGGGCGAGTCCTCGAGCAGCAACTCAAGCGCTTCGTCGACATCGTCGGGCAGCTCGGCGTCAGTCGTGACGAGGTACGTTGCGGCCTTCGGGTCATGCTCGGCCTGGGCCATGAGGTCGATCGCCACGAACGCGGGCTCGGCGGTCTCATCGGCGAGGATGAGGACTTCGGAGGGACCGGCGAGCATGTCGATGCCCACCTCGCCCATCACGAGCTTCTTGGCGGCGGTCACGTATGCGTTGCCCGGTCCCGTGATCTTGTCGACCTGCGGGATCGAGGCCGTGCCGTACGCGAGAGCGGCCACGGCCTGCGCGCCGCCAACCTTGTAGATCTCGGTGACGCCGGCTTCTGCTGCCGCAGCGAGTGTGTACGGGTTGACCTTGCCGTCGGGGCCCGGCGGCACGACCATCGCAATCTCCTCAACGCCCGCGACAACGGCGGGAATCGCATTCATGAGCACGCTCGAGGGGTAACAGGCACGACCGCCCGGCACGTAGATGCCAACGCGCGCGATCGGCGTGACCTTCTGCCCGAGGAAGATGCCGCCTTCCTCGACGGTGAACCAGCTCTGCGGCACCTGCCGACGGTGGAAGTCCTCGATGGCCACGGCTGCGGTGGCGATTGCCTCGAGGAAGTCGTCGCCCACGACCGCAAGCGCCTCTTCGATCTCGGCCTCGGTCACGGCGAGAACGTCGATCGTCGCCTTGTCGAACTGCTCGGTGTAGTCGCGAAGCGCCTCGTCACCGCGTTGGCGGACGTCATCGACGATCCGCATCGCGACGTTTAAGACCTCGGCGTCGATACCGCCGCTGCGTTCTATGTCCGAGCGCTCCAGGCGCTTTCCCCGGGCGAGTTCTATGCGTCGCATCATGAGGTGGGTCACTCCCCTTCTATGGCAGCGGCACAATGGCCGCGAGCCTGTCGGTCAGCTCTCGTACGCGCACGGACTCGGTCTTCATGCTCACCGGGTTCGCCACGAACCGTGCGGTGGAGGCAAGCACTTCCTCCACGATGCGCAGGTTGTTCTCGGCAAGGGTACGGCCGGTTGCCGTGATGTCAACGACGCGGTCGGCAAGGCCGATGAGCGGTGCGAGTTCGATGTTGCCGTGCAGCTTCACGATCTCGACCTGGATGCCGCGGGCGGCAAAGTGCGCCTCGGCGATACGCGGGTACTTGGTCGCGACCCGGATGACGCCGAGGTGGTGGTAGAGCTCCTCGATGCTGCGGGCAGCGTCTTTGCGCTCAGCGACGACAAAACGGCATCCGCCGAACAGAAGATCGACCATCTCAACGACGTCGAGATCGGCTTCAACGAGCACGTCTTTACCGGCGATGGCGACATCCACGCTGCCATATGCAACATAGACCGGCACGTCGGTGGGCTTTGCGATGATGAACTCGTAGCCGGGCGTGCGCACGATGAGCTGCCGGCCGAAATCGGCGAGGCCCGTCACGTCCACGCCGGCAAGCTCGAGCGCGCGCACGGAATCGGCGAAGAGCGAGCCTTTGGGGATGGCGATCCGAAGCGGACGCGCCTGGTTCTCGGGTACGCGGACGATCATCTCGCACCGCCTTTCCGCGACGCCCAGGTCGCAGACGGCGGCTCGGGGACCGGCGAGTCGAGCGGTAGCGCCCGCTCCCCTGCCCGGTCGACGCGCACGATATCATCGCCATCGGCGAGGAGCGCTTCCTCGGCACCGCGACGCTCGGCCTCGCGGACGAGGTGCATGCCGACGCGACCAACGGCCGACTGTACCTGCCAACCGGCGTCACGCAGAAGGCGAGCGGCCGAGAAGACCTCGACGGCGTCCATGCCGCCAACCACCGCGTCGAGCGGAGCGGTGTGCGGCGTGCAGCCCTGCTCGGCGAGCGCGATCATGACCCGCTCCAAGCCGAGCGCGAACCCTGCCGCCGGCGCGGGCGAACCGAACGAAGCGAGCAGGCCGTCGTAGCGACCGCCCCCGCCGAGGGGCAGCCCGAGCCCGGGCGCGTACGCTTCGAGCACGAAGCCCGTGTAGTAGTCGAACGAACGCATAATGCCGAAGTCGACGGTGACGTGCTGCGCGTAGCCGAGTCCCTCGAGGACGCGGTACGTCTCCTCGAAGTCGTCGAGCGTCTGCGAACACCCGCACGCAGCGAGCAGCGCGCGGCACTCCGCGATCGCGCCACGACCGCCCCGGATCCTCGGCGATGCCACGAGCGCGGCGGCAACCTCGGCCGGCACGTCACCGTAGGCGGCAAGCGTGTCGAGCGCCACGAGGTTCCGCTGGTGCGCGGCAGCGATGACGGAAGCGCCCCACTCCTCGGACATCCCCGAGATGTCGATGAGGTCGCGAAGGACCTGCACGGTCCCGATGCCGATGCCAAACGACTCGAGTCCCGATGCGCTGAGCGCCTCGACCGCGAGAGCCACGACCTCGGCGTCGGCCGCGGGTCCGCGAGCGCCGATGAGTTCGATGCCGGCCTGTGTGAACTGGCGGGACTGACCACGCATCGACGCGTACTCGCGGAAGACAGGTGACACGTACCGAACGCGGTGCGGGCCGGGTTCATCGGCAAGCCGTGATGCGGCAACGCGGGCGATCGGAACAGTCATCTCCGGACGGAGCGCAAGGAGGCTGCCGTCCAGGTCGAAGAGCCTAAACGTCCCGCGATCGGCCGAGGACCCCACGCCCACAACGAGCGTGTCGTACTCTTCGACGACCGGCGTCTCCACGGGCGCATAGCCCCACGACGCGAAGACGTCGCTGACGGCGCGAGAGACGACCTCACGCTCGGCCGCCTCCTGGAAGAGCACGTCTCGGAACCCTCTTGGCGTCACTGGACGCACGTACGTCACCTCCGGGTACTTTATCACGCTAGAGTGTTGCAGTACCGCAGTATCACACGTGACACTGCGCGCGTCAACCTAGCTTTCCCAGACGGACCCCTCGCCGAGCAGCTCCTTGATCTCGGCGTGCAGCGACGCGGATGCCGCGTCGACCCGGAACTCATCCGGCATCTTGAGAACCTTGGTGCCCGTGGTGCTCTCGAGCTTCACGTGCACGCCGTCCCGCCCGGGATGCCGGGCGAGAATGGCCTTGAAAGCGGTGCCACCACCGTTGGAGAGCGTGGCCGAGTCGGCCTTGACCCACAAGACCGTCGGCGGCTTCTCAAAACGGCCTTCCGTGCTGAGCGGCTGTACATCGTGGACCATGAGTTTGGTGCCTCGGTCGGAGGACTCGATCTTCGCTCGGATGCGTACGACGGCGTCCTCGACGATGAGGTCGCGGTACTTGTCGTACGTCTGCGGGAACAGCACGCCCTCCATGGATCCCTCGAGATCCTCGAGCACGAACGTACCCATGAGCTTGCCCGCCTTGGTGGCGATCCGCTCGGTTTTGGTCACGATGCCCGCGAACCACCCGGTCAGGCCGTCTTTGAGGGCATCCCCGTCACCGAGAGAGCACGTGCGCGCCTCTTTGATCATCTCGGCGATCGCCGCGAGCGGGTGATCGGAGACGTAGATGCCGAGCATCTCCTTTTCGAACGCGAGCTTCACGCCCTTGTCCCACTCGACGCCGTCAGGTGGCGGCGTGCTGTCCTCCATGCCGTGCTCGTCGGCGCCGAACAAATCGAACATCGACACCTGCCCGCTGTCAGCGTCCTTCTGGCGCTTCACGGCCGCATCGACCGCGCCGTCCATGAGTTCCACGAGATGCTTGCGGGTGTAGCCGGTCGAATCGAACGCGCCAGCCTTGATAAGCGCCTCGAGTGTCTTCTTGTTGAGTTGCCGCATGTCTACGCGTTCGCAGAAGTCGTGGAGCGAGGAGAACGGTCCGCCCGCCTTGCGCGCGGCCGCGATCGTCTCGACCACACCCTCACCGACATTGCGAATACCGGCAAGCCCGAAGCGGATCGCACCTTCAACGGCGGTGAAGTCCTTGCCCGAGGAGTTCACATCGGGCGGCAGAACCTTGATGCCGGCGTTGTTGCACGCGGCGATGTATTTGACGATGGTCTCGCTCTTGCCCATGTAGCTTGTGAGCACGGCTGCCATGTACTCGAGCGGGTAGTGCGCCTTGAGGTACGCGGTCTGGTACGAGACGAGCCCGTATGCGGCGGCGTGGCTCTTGTTAAACGCGTACTCACCAAACTTCTCGATGTCGGACCAGACCCGCTCGGCGAGCTTGCGGTCGTAGCCAAGCTCGACGGCGCCGTCGAGGAACTGCGGCTTAAGCGCGTCGACGATGGCCATATCCTTCTTGCCCATGCCTTTGCGGAGCTTGTCCGCCTTAGCAGCGCTGAACCCGCCCATCTCCATCGTCATGCGCATCGCCTGTTCCTGATAGACGATGGCACCGTAGGTCTCCTCGAGAATGTGCTTGATGCGCTCGTCGTAGTACGTGACGGCCTTCTTGCCGTGCTTGCGCGCGATGAAGTCAGGGATCGAATCCATCGGGCCCGGCCGGTAGAGGGCCACGACAGCGACGATGTCGGCGAAGAC
>JBBQIR010000060.1:0-14589 GCA_038325105.1 Coriobacteriia bacterium | reverse complement strand
ACCCTGGGACACCGCAGCGTCGCCGGTCGTGTTCTGGGACGTGTTCGGCGAGCAGGGTCACCCCGTGCGTACGACCGTCTCGGAAGTCGGGCCGCTCTTGCTCGCACGGCTGCTCAACTTAAACGACGTGCAGGAGGGCGTGCTCACGCTCGCCTTCAAGGTCGCCGACGATGAGGGACTCCTGCTGCTCGACCTCGACGATCTCCGCGCCATGCTCAAGTACGTCTCGGACAACGCGAGCGCGCTCCGCGGCGAGTACGGTAACGTCTCGGCCGCCAGTGTGGGCACCATCCAGCGCGGGCTCCTCGGCCTGGAACAGCAGGGTGGCGCTGCGCTCTTCGGCGAGCCGGCCCTCGACCTCATGGACTTCTTGCAGACGACCCCCGACGGTCGCGGCGTCGTCAACATCCTCGCCGCCGACCGCCTCATGCAGTCCCCGCGCGCCTACTCCACGTTCCTGCTCTGGCTGCTCTCGGAACTCTTCGAGCAGCTGCCCGAGGTCGGCGACACCGACAAACCGCGGCTCGTCTTCTTCTTCGACGAGGCGCACCTGCTCTTCGAAGAAGCGGCGCCCGCACTCCTCAAGAAGATCGAGCAGGTCGTGCGCCTCGTGCGCAGCAAGGGAGTCGGCGTCTACTTCGTTACGCAGAACCCGATCGACATCCCGGAGACGGTCCTCGGCCAGCTCGGCAACAAGGTGCAGCACGCGCTCCGCGCCTTCACGCCGCGCGATCTGAAAGCTGTCACCGCCATGGCCGAGACGTTCCGGCAGAACCCCGTAATCGACGTGGCCACCGAGGTCACGCAGCTCGCCGTGGGCGAGGCACTCGTGTCGTTCCTCCAGGCCGACGGCACCCCCGCGCCGGTGGAGCGCGCGCTCATCGTGCCGCCGCACGGCCGCATCGGACCTGCTACCGCCGAGGAACGCGCAGCCGTCGTGCGCTCATCGGTCCTCTTCGGCCACTACGAGCAACTCGTCGACCGTCAGAGCGCCGAGGAGATGCTCGAAGCGCGCGCTGCTGCGGTCATCGCCGCACCGGTGCCTGCATCGGGCGGTTCCGCGCCCGCACGCGGCAGTGAGCCTGCCGCCGCAAAACCCCGCACGGGCGGGCGACGCGACTCCATGCTCGAGGCGATGGGCAAGTCCGTCGTCCGCGCCATGGGCAGCCAGATCGGCCGCGAGATCATGCGCGGTGTCCTCGGCACGATCACCAAGAAGAAGTAGCGGCATCGGCCTGGCAACGGTGAGAGCGATTTCACAGTAGCCCCGGAGTATGATTGGCGCGTATCCGGAGGGATGGAGGAGCCATGCGTCGAGTAATCGCGTTGACCCTGGTAGTGCTCTTGGCAATCGTACTGGTCACCGGCGGAGTCGCGGGATGCAAGAAGAAGGTTTCGGTTCCCTCGCAAGATGCTGAGTCGCAGCTCACGACATCGACCGGCTCGCTCCCCACTGAAACGACCACATCCGCGGGTGAAGCGACCACGACCACGCCCGGGCAGTCGCCGACTCCGGCCCCTCAGCCGACCACGATGACGGTGCGGCTCTACTTCGGCTACGAAGACCGGGTCATGGCTGTTGAGCGTACGGTCCCGTACTCGCAGGCGGTAGCCAAGACCGCGATAACCGAACTCCTGAAGGGGCCGTCGGCTGCCGAGCTGAAGGGTCTCGCACTGCATACCCAGATTCCGAAGGGTACGACGCTCAAGAGCATCACCATTAAGAGCGGCATCGCCAAGGTGGACCTCTCCGGCCAGTTCGACGACGGTGGCGGAACGCTCTCCATGACGATGCGGCTCGCTCAGGTCGTCTATACGCTCACGCAGTACGGCACGATCGACGCCGTTGAGTTCTGGATGGACGGCAAGAAGGTCGACATCTTCAGCGGCGAGGGTCTCATGCTCGACCACCCGCAGAAACCCGAGGACTACTACAAGCTCATCCCCGTCGACGCCTAGCGCGCTGCACCCACGTTCGACACCGGGACCGGCCTCCGAAAGGGGCCGGTCCTTTCTCATTCCCGACCGTGTACCCTGTTCTTAAGGAGGGCCGATGAGCGACGCGCTTACCACCATGCTTGGTTCGGATCCGCTGCCATGGCTGCTGCTCTCCTCCAACGAGCCTGCGGCAGTGTGGATCGCGCTCACACGCATCAAAGACCGGAATCCCGATGATCCCGAGGTTCAGTCGGCGCGCGCAGCTTCGGTCGCGGGCGATGATGTGCGCTCAATCGTCGACCGGCTGCCCGAGTGGGGCATCGGCGACTTCTCGGGACATGACAGCCCGTCGTTCGCCCCCAATTTGCTCAACCTGCTCGCGGACCTCGGCGTGAGAGCCGGTGACTTTCCGCGCGTCGATGCATTGCTGGACGCGATGGAGGGTCACCACGACCCGCAGGGGCGGTTCTCGGCATTCGGGAAGTACCGGTCCGACGAGGGCTACTGGGGCACGCTCCTGTGCGATACCCACGCAATCGCCGGCACGCTCTTGCGCTACGGACGCGGCGGCGATCCGCGCGTTCAGGCGGCGCTCGCACGCGCGGCCGAGGACGTCGCGACTACCCCGCAGGGCCTCGCCTGGCGCTGCGAGCCCGACAAGCGCTCGCTCTTTCGCGGTCCGGGCCGCAAGGCGGACGTCTGCCCGCAGGTCACCCTCGAGGCACTTCGCGCCTTTTCCCTCCTGCCAAGCGACACCCGCCCTGACTGGCTTATAGACGCCGCCCGCACACCCCTCGAGGTATGGCGGCGCCGCGGCGAAGAGCGTCCGTACATGTTCGGACACGGCTACCAGTTCAAGACCGTGAAGTGGCCCTCTCTCTGGTACGGAGTGCTGGCTGTGGTCGAAACGCTCGGCCGCTACCCCGCACTCTGGAGCGGACCTGATGCCCGGGACGAGGACCGTCGGTCGGTCGCCGAGCTCGCCGCGTGCCTCATCGCCTACAACACCGGCGAAGGCGCCCGCGTTACGCCCCGGCGAACGTATCGCGGCTTCGAGATGTGCTCCTTCGGGCAGAAGCGAGAGCCCTCGCCGACCGCTACCGCTCTCCTGGTCGCAGCGCTCGCGCCGCTTGCCGCTCTGGCCGACGAGATCGCCGCAGTGGACGTAGCCGGGCTCCCGAGTTCCAAGGGCGGCAGCGGTACGCCGGTTCTCCCGAAGAACGGCGCGCCGAAAGCACCGCGCCGTCGGGAATCGCCAGCTTCGTGCCCGAGCCCGTCAGGACCTGCGCCTGTGTCGCGGGCCAATGCGGTTGCGCGCCTGCTCATGCGCCACCACCTGGGCACGCCCTGGGTCGCGGCCAGCGCCGAGACGGTCGTGAGCGACATCGTCGGCCTCCAGGCGGTCAGCCCGGCAGCGCCCTATGTCGCGCTCGCCGCGCGGCTCCCCGGCTTCGACCGCACACGCCTCGAAGGTGCGCTCTACGACCGCCGCACGCTCTCGCTCTTCCGGTGCATGCGCGGCACGGTGTTCGTGGTTCGCAGTGGGATGCTTCCCGCGCTCTTCGCTGCGACAGAGGGGGCCGTCAGGCATCACTCGGCGCGCTTCCTCGGTAACAAGGGCGTGAGCATGCGCCACTTCGAGCTCCTCGCCTCGGCAGTCCTCACGCGCATTGCCGAGGAGGGCCCACTCACGATCGCCGAACTCCGCGACCGCCTCCACCCACACGCGGACATGGCGGCCGTCGTCACGCATATGTGCAACGAGGGGATGCTGCTTCGCGACCGGCCGGTAGACGAGTGGCCCGGGAGGCGTTTCCGCTACGCGCGACTCGCCGACGCGCTCCCGGATGTCGATCTTGACGCACTCTCCGAGGCTGACGGAACGCTTGCCCTTGTGCGCGCGTACATTCGCGGGTTCGGACCCGTCTCGCAGGCGGACATCGTGTGGTGGACAGGTGCCGGACGCAGACGTACCGCCGCAGCGCTCGAAACGATGGGTGATGAGATCGTCGAGGTGTCTGTCGAGGGGGCAGACGGGCCGCAGCTGATGCACGCCGCCGACATCGAGGAACTTGAGTCGGCCGCTCAGGTCGACCGGCCGTCGGTCGCGCTGCTCCCCGCGCTCGACCCGCTCCTCATGGGTGTTACGCGTCGGGAGTTTCTCATAGACAACCCCGGGCGGCGATACATCTTCGACCGGACCGGTCGCGCCACGTCGGTCGTACTCGTCGACGGTCGCATCGCCGGTGTATGGGACGTGCGCCACGACGGCACAGCGGGCATCACCGTTCACCTCCTGGGCGATGCCGATACCGCAGTTCGCAGCGCGATCGAGTTCCGGGCACAGGACGTCGCTCGGCTGCTCTTTGGGCACGAGGCCCACCTTGAGTGGCGATCGGACATGGCTCCTCTCGGCCGGCATCCCGGCGGCTCGATCCTTCGGCCACTCAGAGGCTAATCTCAACCGGAAACTGAAGATCGCCCGGCATGGTGGCCAGGCGATCTTTGTGTGTCACGGGCGGAAACGTGGGGGACGGCGCCCGTGACCATATGCGCTCCGGGTGCGAACACCCGGACTCCAGACGAGGGGGTCGCCTAGAGGGAGGACAGAAGTGCGGCGAGCATGAGAATCAGGCCAAACGCGGCAAGCGCGCGACCGGGATAGATGAGGCCTTCGGAAAAACTGTCCTGCGTGAGTCGAGCGAACATGGCTGCTCCTTCATAAGCTGCGACTTCGTTACTTCAACAGTATCGGCCCTAGAATGCATAATCTCCATTCACGATTTCTATTGCATAACGTAAGATGTACTTAATGCTCAACGTCCATCGCATGAGTCTCCTCCGGGAAGTCGCCTCGCGCGGCAGTATCGCTGCTGCCGCCGGAGCGCTCTTCCTAACGCCCTCTGCCGTCTCCCAGCAGCTTGCCGTTCTGGAGCGCGAGGCCGGTGTGGTCCTGCTCGAACGAGTCGGACGCGGCGTGCGTCTCACGCATGCGGGCGAGCGTCTCGTCTCGTATACCGAGCGGGTACTCGCCGTCCTCGAGGAGGCCGAGGCCGATCTGGAAGCAGTGTCCGGAGGCGTCGCAGGCAAGCTTCGCACCTGCGCGTTCCCGACCGCGGCCCGCGCGCTCCTCGTGCCCGCCCTTGCGCGCCTCCGTGAAGAGCACCCGCGGCTCGCGCTCTCTCTCGTAGACCTCGAGCCCGAGGAGAGCCTGCCGATGCTTAAGACCGGCGACCTCGATGTCGTCGTGACGTACGGCTTCGACCGGTTGCCGGAGCGCGCGGACCCCGGAGTCGAGCGGCACCTGCTGCTGACCGAGCCGCTCTACATCGCGGTGCCGGCAACGGACCGGCGCGTGGGTGGGCCGGTCCGGGTGGCGGACTTCCGCGATGACGAGTGGGTCGTCGGCCGTGATGGCTCGCCGTTCCTCGACGTCATGGTGCGCGTCGCCAACGACGCGGGCTTCGAACCCCACGTCGACCTGCACAGCAACGACTATCAGGTGATTCTGGCCTCGGTGCAGGCGGGGCTCGGCGTCGCCCTCGTTCCCCCGCTGGCGTTCTTCGCCGAGTACCCCGGCGTCGTATGCTTGAGCCCGACCGACGTGAAGATCAACCGGCACATCCTCGCGGTCATCCGACGCGGAAGCGGCGGCCGCCCTGCGGTGGAAGCCGCGCTTCGCGTACTACGAGAGGTGGCGGCTCAGGCGGGAGCGGCGCACGCGACAACCGTTCCGATCGCGGAGCTGACCTAGGCGCCTTGCGCGCCGATCGGAAGCTGCACGGTGAAAGTAGAACCCTCCGCAGGCGTGCTTTCGAGACGCACGCTGCCCCCGAGCGCCGCGGCCAGATCTCGACAGATGGCCAGACCGAGCCCAGTTCCTTTCGGTCGTCCGCTCTGAGCCGACTCCACCTGAACGAACGGCTCGAACACACGATCCTGCTCGTCTGCCGAAATACCGATGCCCGTGTCGGTGACCGAGATGGTCGCCGAGTGCGCATCTGCGCTCCCGCGCAGCGACACCGTCCCGCCGGCATCTGTGAATTTCACTGCATTGGATACCAGGTTGCGGACGATCTGGCCGAGCAAGTCGGGATCGGTTCGCACCATGAGTCCGCGAGGCGTATCGACGGTGAGCGCCACGCCGTGATTCGCCGCAATGGGGCGCATAAGCTCGACAACGTCGGTGAGGAGCACTCCAAGATCGGTCTCGATCGACTCTATGACCGCATGCCCGGATTCCACGCGTCCCATGTCAAGTAGTTGGTTCACGAGCGAAAGAAGCTGCTCGCCCGACTCCTTCACCATACCGATCTGGGTGCGCTGCTCCTGATTGATGGGTCCGGTGTCTCCGCTCAGGAGCGTCCCCGTGAATCCAACGATGGCGGTGAGCGGTGTCCTGAGTTCGTGATTGGCGCGCGCCAGGAAGTCCTGCTTCGAGCGGTTGGCGCGCTCGAGCTCCCGGTTGAGTGCGAACAAGTCGACGGTTCGTTCGTCGACCGTGCGCTCAAGGTCGAGGCTGTAGCGGGCCTGAGCGTCCAGCAGGTCCTGACGCGCCTGCTCGCGCTCGGTAACATCCACGAATGCGACGACGCTCCCCTTCACGGGTCCGTCGGGCGAGGTGAGTGGGCTGGCAGAGACCGACAGCGCCACGCGGCGTCCGTTGGCTTCGACGATACAGACTGCCGAGTCGAAGACCTCTCCGGCCGCCAACCGTTGCAAGTCGAGCGGTCGGGAGTTGCTGGACACCGTCGACGTGCATACCAGGTCGGACGGGAGCCGCAACGCTCCCGACTCCGGATCGGAATTCACACCGAGCAGGTCCTTCGCACGGTCGTTGGCAAAAGCGATTTCTCCCGACGAGGCGACAAGCATGATGCCGCCGGGGCTTGTCTCGATGATGCCGGTGAGCAAGGTGTGCTCGGCGCGTACGAGTTCTGAAGCACGGCGCAGGTCGTTCTCCCGCTGGGCCGTGCTCGCGGCGAACAGTGCGTACGCTACGAGCGGAACGAAGAGTATCTCAGCATAGTCCTCGTAGGCGTCCAGGGCGGCGGTGATTCCCGCGTGCTCGAGGATGTTAGAAACACCGACGAACACATAGACCGCGATAGCGAGCGCAAGGAAGATGCGAACGACCCGGACTTGTGAGCGGAACTCGCGATGCGGAACCGCGAGCACAGCGACGAACGCGGCTGAGAAGGCGATGCACGATACGATGTCGAAGACAACGATCAGCCACTCGCTCACTGAACATCACCTCGCGGCACAACGACGCGACGAAGGTAGCTGAGAACCGCCATGAGGGTGAAGATGCCAGCCGCGGCGTATGCGGCATGTTCGAGGGTGTTCAGCACGCGCTCCCAGAAGAAACCCTCAAGGATCGTGACGACGTAGCCAAAGAGAATCGATCCGAACGCCGCAAGAATCAAACGGCGAATGGGCAGGCGCACAGACCGGCTGCTCGAGATGATAAGCGGCAGCAATACCATGGCTATGACGAGATCGACGACCTCGCTTGGCTGGAGCATGCAAGCCCTCCGTGTCGTTCCCACGCGGAACACCTATCCACAGTTTAGCCGTGCAAGACCGTGCTGAGCAGCCCTATTCTTCGGCACCCTCGTCGAATTCGAGCGACAGCGAGTTCATGCAGTACCGCGCACCGGTCGGTTTCGGGCCGTCCTCGAACAGATGTCCGAGATGAGAACCGCAGTTGCCGCAGCGGATCTCGGTACGCCGCATCCCATGGCTGTCATCCGGGATCTCTTCGACAGCGTCGGGCGTGATCGGCTGCCAGAAGCTCGGCCATCCGCTCCCGGAGTGGTATTTCCTGGCGGAATCGAAGAGCGGGTTCTTGCAGGCACGGCACCGGTAGATACCGTCCTCGTCGAGGTCGACGTATTCCCCCGAGAAGGGCGGTTCGGTGCCGGCTTCGCGCAACACCCGGTACTCCTCGGGTGTGAGAACACGGGCCCACTCCTCGTTCGTGCGGCTGTCCTTGTGCGTCATCGGTACCTCCGTGGCGTCGCGGTCGGACTCGCAGGTCGTCGGCCGACATCCTGCCAGGGGTAGATACCCCGCAGGCTCTTTACCTACAGTCCACGGGCCCCGGCCCTGTCGAAAGGTGTGCCTCATGCAGCACTACGATGTTCTGATCGTCGGTAGCGGTGCGGCAGGGCAGACGGTCGCCACTGATTGTGCGAAAGCCGGAAAGCGTGTTGCCGTCGTGGACCGCTTGCCGTTCGGCGGCACGTGCGCGCTTCGGGGGTGCATCCCCAAGAAGATGCTGCTGGCAGCGGCGGAAGCCGTCACGCGCACGGATGCGCTCACAGGTGAAGGCGTCACGGGCACCTGCGGTGTCGAATGGCCCGCGATCATGAAGCGCACGCAGGCATACATCGGAGATACCACGACAAAGACACTCTCGTGGATGCGCGAAATGGGCATCACGACGCTGGCGGGCACGGCGCGGTTCACGTCGCCGGACACGATGGAGGTCGACGGCGTTGCGGTGACAGCGGCCGCAATCGTGCTCGCGAGCGGCGCACGACCGATCGACCTCGGCATCGAAGGCAAGGACAGCGTGCTCTCCAGCACGGACTTTCTGTCCCTCGAGCGCATGCCCGACGAGATCGCGTTCATCGGGGGCGGGTACATCTCGTTCGAGTTCGCCCGCCTCGCGCAGCTCGCTGGCGCGAAGGTCACGATCATCCACCGGTCCGGGCAGGTACTCGAGGGATTCGATCCCACGCTTGCCGACTCCCTCAGCGCGCGGTACCGCGCCCTCGGCATCGACGTGATGACCGATGCGTCGGTCGACCGGGTCGAGCGCCTCGGCACCGGTCGACTCTTGGTTGTCACTCCGGGCAGGACCGTTGAGGTCGACGCGGTGTTTCACGGAGCAGGTCGCGCTCCTGACCTGGATGACCTCAATCTGACGGCCGGGGGTGTCGAGTATTCGCGGCGCGGGGTCACGGTCGGCGCGAGTCTCAGGAGCGTGAGTAACCCGCTCGTGTGGTCCGCTGGAGACGCGGCAGCGATCGGGACGCCGCTCACCCCCGTGGCGGCCGCGCAGGGTCAGGTAGTCGCAGCCGGCATCCTCGGTACGCCGGCCGTGTACGACGATAGCGCGACGCCGAGCGTCGTATTCTGTGACCCGCCACTCGCGCGGGTCGGGCTGGATGCCGGGGACGCGGAAGGTGACGAACGGCTTGAGGTGACGTCATTCGACATGAGCGCGTGGTACACGCAGACGCGGGTGGGCAACACAGCAGGAGGAGCGCGACTCGTACTGGACCGTGATTCCGGCGCGATTCGCGGCGCGCACATCCTTGGTGTCGACGCGGACGAGATCATCAACGTCTTCGCGCTCGCGATCCGGTTCGGCATCACGATCGGTGACCTACAGACGATGACGTGGTCATACCCGACGTTCGGCTACGACATCAACTACCTGAGCGGCCGGTACTAACAGTCCTCGGCTGCGCGCTAGCCGAGGCCGTGCTTCGCGTAGTACTTCTGGTGGTACTCCTCGGCCAGGTAGAAGCGCTCGAACGGAGCGACGCGCGTGTACACGTTGCCGAGCGCCGAGGAGATGCGATCGCGGCTTGCCTCGGCCGCTACTCGTTGCGCCTCTGAGTGATAGAGGATCGCCGACATGTACTGGCGCGAATGGGGTGGGCTTGTCGGTCGGTGCTCGGTCCAGAAGACGTCGAGCAGTTCCTCGTACGAGATCACCGACGGATCGAAGTCGATCTGGATGGTCTCGGTGTGGTCGCCCATGGACTTGTAGGTGGGATCGGCGGTCGTGCCGCCGGCGTAGCCGACGCGGGTGTCGGTGACACCGGGTAGCTGCCCGAACCGGGCATCAGGTCCCCGGAATCAACCGAGTGAGAATGTGGCGGTATCGAGGTTCATGCTGCGCTCCTTCGTCGTTACCCGGCATAAAGCAAGTGCCGCGCCGGGTCGGACGAACCGCGCTACCCGAGTTCGAGTTCGTTCGCGAGCTGCTCCAGGAAGAGGCCGACGTCGGTGACGATACCGATCGTCTGGAAGCTGCCGCGGTCGGCGAGTTTGGTCACGACGGCAGGGTTGATGTCGATGCAGACGGTCGTGACGCTCGCTGGCAGCATGTTGCCGGTCGCGATCGAATGGAGCATCGTCGAGAGCATGATGCAGGCGCCCGCGCTTCGGCAGTACGGCCGCATCGCCCGCTGCGCCTCAATGGCGTCGGTGATGACGTCGGGCAGCGGGCCGTCGTCACGAATCGAGCCCGCGAGCACGTACGGGGTGCCGGTCTTCACGAGCGTGTACATGAGGCCGCTCGTAAGCACGCCCTGCTCGACGGCCGGCTTGATGCCGCCGCAGCCGCGAATGGTATTGATCGCGCGCAGGTGATGCTCGTGACCGCCGAATGTGGGGACGCCCTCGGCGAGCGACACGCCGAGCGACGTGCCGTACAGCGCCGACTCGATATCGTGCGTGGCCACAGCGTTGCCGCCGAAGAGCACGCTCACGTAGCCCATCTCCACGAGTCGCGTGAGGTGCTCGCCCGCGCCGGTGTGCACGACCGCCGGGCCAACGACGGCGATGACCTCACGACCCGCCGCACGAACCTCGCGGAGCATTCGTGCCACGTCGGCCACGACCTGCGCTTTCGGCTTCTCCGAGGAGACTGCCGAGTTCATGAACTCGAACGCCTGCTTGTCGCGCGGGCGCTCGACCGGCTGCACGCGAATACCGGCGTGACCGACGACCATCTGATCGCCCGCCGCGACGTCCGCCATTGCGATGGTCTCGGCTGTACCGGAAGCGACGTCGATGCGCACGCCGAGGTCCATCTCGGGGAAACCGACGCGCACCCAACGACCGGCGATGCGAACCGAGGTCTCGAGATTGGTGGTGGCGTAGAAGCCGTCGGGGAAGACGCCATGTGCCGGTGCCGAGACGAGCACGATGTCGTCGGGGTTGATCGGCACGACACCATAAGGCTGGATCGCGCCGAGAATCTCATCGAGGTGCGCCTGGTCGCGGCCCTTCACGCGGAGCTCGGAGACCGAGACGTCGTCGTTCGTGCGGCCGACCTCGAAGCTGAGCGACTCGAACTCGCCGTCGAAGCCCACGATCGTGTCCATGACGTGCGACATGATGCCGGAGTCGATGAGATGACCTTCGACGCGGACATCTTCGTAGGGGCGGTTCGGCATGGGGAGTCCTCCTCGGCGTATGCACGTGAACGGGGTCGATTATCCACTATCGACGCAGTTGAGGCACGCTCAAAACACAAAGGGGCCGCCCGAAGGCGGCCCCGTGCAGTCATCACGACACTGCAGTTATATTTCCGAGAATTCTTTCGGCCGGCCCCTCGAACCCCGTGCGTCGGGGAATCGTCTTACCAGTGAATGCACCCACCGAGGAGGTCCGCAATGCGAACCAGAATGCTCATCATCGCGCTCGCAACGGCAGCAGCGCTCGTGCTGTCGGGGTGCTTCCTGCTCCCCGGCCCGCCCGACGGTGCTCCCTCGATTCGCGGCACCATCACATCCATCACGCCCGGTGCCGACGGTCTCGGCTCGATGCTCGTCGAGGGCGCCGTCGCGGACGGCACCTCGGTCGACAAGGCATCCGTGAACGTCACCAAGAAGACCGAGGTGCTCTACGAGGGCGCCGACGGGTGGAGCCGCTACACCTTCGCGGAGCTCGGAGTAGGCGACACGGTGGCGGTATGGTTCACCGGCCCGGTCGCCGAGTCCTACCCCGTGCAGGCCACGGGAGGCACGATCGTCTACATTCCATGACGCGGAGCCCCCCTTATCCGCTACCATCGGTATGTGACCATCAGCGACGGGGGAGCCATCTGTGAGTATCAGCCGTGCGTTCAAGGCGTTCTTTGGCGATTCACATTGGCTCAAGAAGGTGGCACTCGGCGCGGTCATTATGCTTATTCCGTACGTCGGCACCATCGCATACGTTGGATTCACTCTCCGCTACGTGCGTGATGTCGCCTGGGGCCGGGACACCCACCTCCCGGATTGGAAGGACTTCGTCGAGCACCTCAAGACCGGCCTGTACGGCTTCGTCGTGGCCATCGTGTACTCCTTGCCGCTCACTCTGTTGAGCGGTGTGCTCATCGCAATCGTCGTGATCGGTGCCGGTGCTGCGCTCTACGCGCAGTCAGCGGCGGCGATCATCTTGGCTGGCATCGCATTCGTCGTCTGGCTCCTGCTCACCACGCTGATCACGGGTGCCGTGGTCTGGCCCGCATACGTGCAGGTCGCCCTCTACAACAGCATTCAGTCGGGCTTCGACTTCAAGGGGCTCTGGGCACGAACTCGCATCCATTCGAAAGCCTATTGGAGCGCGTTCGGCAAGTACGCCCTGCTCTCACTCGTGTCTCTCGGGGCCACAGCAATCGTGTTCGGCGTGCTCTTCGGCGCATTTGGATTCGCTTTCTACGGCAACCCCGACCAGGCGCCCGTTGCGATGATGCTGTTGTATCCGCTCGAACTTATCGTGATGGTGCCGCTGGCGTTCCTGACCATACCGATCGGCCTCATGAACGCTCACATCTGGGGGCAGTACGCGCGCGTCGCCTACGACCTCGACGCACCGGTGGCAGCCACTGCTGCCGCAACGCCCGAGACACCGGCCGAGGAGTCGTAGTCCGCGAGTCTTCCGCCAACCGCGCTAACGTGCCGCTCGTCACAACGGGTTGCAGTCTGGCCGTGTTCGGGCCGATACTCTAGGGCGTACCCCGGACGCTTGAGGAGTCGTAGCATGAATCGTAGCCAGCGCCCGGCGACGAAAACCTTGGTCGCCGCCGCACTCACAGTCGTGATGGTTCTCGCCACCGCAACCCCCGCCTTCGCAGCGATGTCGCGTTCGCTCGTGATGTATCGCGCCGAGAAATGGGTGGCCCAGCGGATTCCCTACAGCCAGTCCGCCTATAGGACCCTGGACGGTCGGTCAGTTGGAATGAGCACCGGTTGGCGCACTGACTGCTCCGGCTTCACCTCGATGGCGTGGAACACGTTCAAGCCGGGGTATTCCACCCGCACGCTCCAGCAGACCTCGTACAAGATCACCAAGGAGCAACTGCTGCCGGGCGATGCGCTCGTCAGCTACAACTACCACGCCGTCATCTTCGGCGGTTGGGCGAACCCCGAGCACACGAAGTTCTACGAGTACCAGATGGGGTCTGAGGTCACCGACGGTGACGGTACGGGTATGCGGGTCGAGAACTATCCGGGTCCCTCACCTGCTGACCGCCCGTACATCCCCTACCGGCTGAAGGGCATTGGCGACTATGTCGACTACCCTAGCTACATCGAGCCCGTGCAGGGCGCAAGCCGCTACGACACCGCCGTATCGGCCTCGCGTTCGGCATTCGGGACGGGCACGGTCGATACCGTCATCGTCGCCTCGGGTGAGAACTGGCCAGACGCGCTCGGCGCGGCCGCACTTGCCGGCGTCGTCGGCGGCCCGGTGCTGCTCACGCCCTCAGGCAAGTTCCCCGCAGAGGTCCGTGCCGAGATTGCCCGCCTTGGGACGCGAAACGTAATCGTTGTCGGCGGGGCCCCGGCGGTAAGCGACAACGTCCTGCTCGCCATTGATGGTCTCGAAAGCGTCACGGCTACGCGCCTCGCCGGTCACGACCGCTACGCGACTGCCGCACGCATCGCCGAGGAGACCGTACGACGACTCAGAGCGGCCGGCGAGTACGACGGCACCGTCTTCATCACTACGGGCGCCAACTTCCCCGACGCGCTCGCGGCCTCCCCGCTCGCCCAGAAATCCGGCTGGCCCATCCTCCTCGTGAAGAGTGACACCCTTGGGCCGGAAGCCACCTCTACCCTGGAAGCGATTGGCGCGGAAACGGCCATCGTACTGGGAAGTACAAAGGCGGTAGGAACCACGATCGAGACGGCGCTCAAGGCCGACTTGGGCTCCGATAAGGTCACACGCCTCGCAGGCTCGAACCGCTACGACACCGCCTTCACGGTCGCCCAGTACGGCATGACGAAGTGCGGTCTGGGCGTTTCCCGCATCGCCATAACGACGGGTGAGAACTTCCCCGATGCACTCGCCGGTGGCGTCATGGCGGGTCAAAGCGGGACCGTACTGCTACTGACCCCATCGCAATGGCTGTACGGCAACGTCGAGGATCTGCTCGTTGCGCGGAAGGCGGACATCGGCAAACCACGGGTTCTCGGTGGTCCGCTGGCAGTGACGCCGATGACGCGCGAGGCAATCGCGCTCGCGCTCGGTGCGATCGCGCAGTAGCTCAGCCCTCGGCCATCTCACGCCTGTGGGCGACGACGGCGTCGTGGTACTCGGGCATGCCGTCCGTCACATCGGGTTGCAATCGGACGTACATCGGGTCGATACTCTGGGGCGTACCCGGACGCTGAAGGAGTCGCTTTATGAACCGCAGCCCGCGACCGGCCCTACATACTATGGCCGCAATCGTTCTGGCAGCAGCGATGCTGTTCGCCAACGCCTCCCCCGCCCTTGGCGCCATGTCGCGCTCGCTCGTGATGGCGCGCGCCCAGCGGTGGGTGGTCTTCAAAATCCCGTATAGCCAGTCGACATACCGCACGTTAGACAATGTGAAGGTCGGCTTCAGCAGCGGCTGGCGCACCGACTGCTCGGGAT
>JBBQIR010000059.1:0-15011 GCA_038325105.1 Coriobacteriia bacterium | reverse complement strand
CCTGTTCAAGGGGGGGTATCTCGGCTGGTCTCAATCGTGGCAGGCGTTCAGTGACACAGCGGTCCCGGCTACTGCAGGGAAGGACCTTCAGAAGCGTCGGGGCAGCTTTATCCACATGCCGGTCTGGTCCGTCGGCACCATCCTGCACGAGATATCGCACGGTTTCGGCACTCAGAGACGAGAGAGCGAAATCGGCATCGAGGTCGATGCGCTGCCTGATCTCTATCCGAACGACAGGGACTACTACGGTGTCGACGAGTACTCGAACATCACGCAGGCCACGTACGGTCAGTACTTCCTCATGTCGAAGAGCGGCGCGGGCAACACCCTCTCTGGCTTCTCGCAGTGGTGGCTTGAGTGGGTGGAATGGAAGTCGGTCGAGCGCTCCACGGCGTCGGCCACACTCGTGGCGCCGACTCTGAGCACGGGCGCCGATCCGCCCGTGACGGTACCGCGCATCACCTACACCGAGTCCGACGGTCGCAAGGCGTACGTCGTGCTCGATGGCCGCGCCGTCGACCAGGAATTCGACTCCAACTGGTGGCGCACTGTCGAGGGCGCCAAACCCGATGCGTTCAGCAGTGACGGATGGCTCGGCGACGGCGTCATCGTCTACCGCATCAAGGAGCGCATGGGCGCGGAGATCGAGTCACGCCCGGGCTGGCCGAGGAGCGCGAACTACCTCGCGCGGCTCGACAACTCGCACCCGTCGTGGGAAGACCCCGGCAGGTTGTACCGCCTCGAGCTCAAGAGCGGCTTCTCTTCTTCGGCGCAGAGCACTGAGGTTGAGTACACGTCGCTCGTCTCGGTCAAGTCGCTCGGGGAGTCCGCAGGTGCGGTGACGTCGGGCGCGCTGCTGCGGCCTTCGCTCACCAACATGCCGCTCATCACGCCGGTCGCAGGCCGTGCCGAGGAGACGTCCAGCGCCGATCTGCCGCAACCGGACCTCGACTTGCACGCATACCTTCCTGACGGCACGCACATCGGCATGAACTACGACACGGGTGTGTTCGAAGCCCCCGTGGCCGGCGCCATCACCTCGGGCGACATGGCGATGGACGACGAGTGGATATTGCTGCCCGAGGATCTTGCCGCTTCGGCGCGTTTCGAGATCAGCTCGCACGACACGGAGGCCTTCCTCAAGACGCTGCCTTCGGAGGTGAAAGCGCCTCCCTTCGACATCGACTACGAGATGAGCTCCGTGGCATACAGCGACATCGCAGCGGCGGTCGTGAGTGGTACTCCCGAGAAGGGTACGCTCGCACCGGGCGCCGAGGCGAACACACGGCTTGAGGGTGACCCGCGTGAGCCGACTCTCGCGCCGCTTGCATCCGGTGGCGGGGGTCCCAAGGGACTCGACGCAGTCGACCCGATCATCTGGCAGCTCGGCGCAGCCGGCGTTCTCGTGATGATCGGCGTGGTCGTACTGCTGTGGCCGGGCCGCAAGAGGCGTTAGCCGCGCTGGCGGTAGGGCGAGCGCGCCCTACCGCGTCTGCCCGGTGACCGCCCACTTCGCAATGAGGAGTGCCGGCGTCAGGTTCGCGCCGCCCTCCTCGGGACCGATGAGTGCGCGGCGGTCGCCGACCGCTTCCACGTCGTTCAGGGCATCGACGACGCTCTGCGTGAAGCGTACGTTCTTGACCGGCTTCGTGAGGCGGCCGTCCTCGATCATGAACGTGCCGTCGCGCGTCATTCCCGTGAGCACCACGCGCACCGGGTCCTCCACGTTCACGTAGTGGAAGCGCGTCACGTAGAGGCCACGCTTCACGCCGGCGATCATCTCGTCGACGCGGGTGTCGCCGGCCGCCAACTCCAGGTTGAGCGGCAGTGGGCCGTACGGGTTGGGGGCGGGCAGCGCATGGCCGGTGTTCGGAACGCCGAGCTTGGCCGCCCAGTACGAGTCAGTGACCGGCCCGCGCACGACGCCGGCCTCCACGAGCGGGACGCGCCGCTTTGGACTGCCCTCGAAGTCGAAGGTGAGGCCGACCGTCTCGGTACCGAGCGCGTTTTCCGTCAGCGTGATGCGTTCCGAGAGGAGTTTCTCGCCAATATGCCCGGCGATGAACGACGACTTCTCGTCGACCGCCTGCGCGCCGAAACCGAGGTAGCCGAGGAAGTCGAGCAGGTCCGAGACAGCCTCGGGTGCGAGCACGACCGCGTAGACGCCCGCGTCGAGCGAGCCGGGGTTCGCGGAACGCTCGGCGATCGTGGCGGCCTCGTCGCCGAGAGCTGCGGGCGCGAATGCCGACGCGTCGCAGCCGAGCCACGACGCCCAGCCGTTCCCGCCGTCGGTGCCGCTTGAGAGCACGGTCGCCTTGAGCGAGGTCACGCCCATCGCGGCATCGACGCCGCGTGAGTTGGCGATCGCTACGGTGTAGTCCGAGCGGCCGACCGTGCCCGCAGCCGAAAGCCCGCGGGATGAGGACTGCTCGATGATCGACGCAGCCGCCCGCGCGCGGGCCTCGGCGTCGAAGGCGCGTGTCGCCGGGCACACGCGGTCTGCGTATTCCACCACAGCTGGCTCCGGCAGGCCGGGGAAGCCGTCGTCGGCCGGCGCGACACGCGCGGCAGCGACCGCCGCCTCGCAGCAGGCGAGCAGCGCGGCGTCATCGAGCCGGTTCGTGCCGGCGACACCTGTCCGCTGGCCGATGACCGCACGCACCGAGACGGTCGTGTCCTCCTCGGCAACGTTTTGGTGGATGCGGTTGCCGGCAAAGCGCGTGAGCGCGGCATCGTTGCTGGTGACGTAGGCTTCGGCCTCGTCGGCGGCAGTCATGCTGACGGCGCGCGCCGCCAGGGCGCGTGCTGCCTCGTCTGTGAGTCTCATCGTCCCACCCCAACCTGGACGTCGCGGAATCGTGCGGGTGTGCCGCCGTGCGCCACGTGCGCGACCTGCATCGGCTCACCATTGCCGCAGTTGGGGATGCCCCACACGCGCCAGTGGTCTGCCGAGCACACCGCGTCGCAGGAGCCCCAGAACTTCGGTGTGATGCCGGTGTAGTTCGGGTTCTTGATCATGCGGCCAAGTTTCCCGCCCTTGATCTCCCAGCCGATCTCACACGCGAACTGGAAGTTGAGACGGCGGTCGTCGATCGACCACGAGTTGTTGGTCTCGAGGTAGATACCCTCGTCCGTATCGGCGATGAGGTCGTCGAAGCTCCACGCGCCGGGCTCGAGCGAGAGCGTCGTCATGCGCACGAGCGGGATGCGGTTCCAGCCATCGGCCCGCGCGCAGCCGTTGCTCGTACGCCCGACCGCTGGTGCCGATTCCCGCGAGGACTGGAAACCGGTGAAGAGCCCCTCTCGGATGATGTAATCGCGCTGGGCAGGTACACCCTCATCATCGTAGCCAAAGCTGCCGAGAGAGCCTCGTACGGTCGCGTCGGACACCACCGAGACGTGCTTGGAGCCGTAGGCGAGCGTGTCGAGGTCCTCGAGCTTCACGAACGACGTACCTGCGAAAGCGGCCTCGTCGCCGAGGACACGGTCGAGCTCGGTCGGATGCCCGATCGACTCGTGGACCTGCAGCGCGATCTGACTACCGTCGATGATGACGGTCGTCTGGGTCGACGGGCAGGGCATGGCACTCACGAGCGCTGCGGCCTCCTCGGCCACGCGCGGTGCGTTGCCCACCAAGTCGAGTGCGAGGATCGCCTCCCAGCCGCCCTGCACGGCCTGGCCGCCATGCGAGTTGGGATACGAGCGGGGGAGCACTTCGCCGTCGCCGAGGGCGTACGCCACGATGCCGGCGCTGCTCTCGGTGTACGACTGCTCGATCATGCTGCCTTCCGAGGAGCCAAAAACTTTGTCCACCCTCACGAATCCGAGCGACGCGTTCGTGACGGTCACCACGTCTTGGGTGCGAAGCCCCTCGTCGGCGGCCACGAGGAGCGCGAGCTTCTCCTCGAGCGGCACCGTGAACGGGTCGACCTCGCACGGGCCGCGCCAGGTGTCGTTAAACACGCCGACGGGCGCGAGTCTCACCGGTGCGGCCGCCGTGATCGCCGAGGCGCGGGCGATGGCGACCGCCTGGCGCGCGCATACGGCGATCGCGTCGTCGGTCAGGGTGGACGTGGAGGCGAAGCCCCAGGCGCCATTGGCGATCACACGAACGCCGATGCCGAGAGACTCGGAACGCTCAACGGCTTCAACGCGCCCGGTGCGCACGGAGATGCGCTCCTCGGAGGTGAGTGTGACGCGGGCGTCGGCGTAGGAAGCGCCAGCGAGTGCGGCGGCATCGAGCGCGACGGAAACGAGACGTTTCATGAGGACCCCTTCGGCTGTGGTGCGGAAAACCGGTGCAGAGACCAGATTACCGCAATGCGCCGAGCGGGTTGGTCTTCGCGCCAAGAATCGGCGCGGTTCGGTATGACCAGTCGTAGCGGCGGGCGCCCGCGTAGTCCTTGCGGTCCGCGAGTTTGGAGAGCTTCACGAAGTCCCCCGTGCGCGGTGCGTGGATGAAGTAGCCACTGCCGACGTACATGCCCACGTGGTAGACCGGCGAGCCGAAGAACACGACGTCGCCAGGCAAGAGCGCCGAGGGGGAGATCTTCTCACCCATGGCGAACTGCGCGCGCGAGTAGTGCGGCAGGTTCACGCCGTGCTGCTTGTAGACGTACATGATGAGACCCGAGCAATCGAACGCGCTCGGCGTGGCGCCGCCCCAGAGATAGGGCACGCCGTGGTAGGCGAGTGCGGTCTCGACGGGTGAGCCGGGCTCTACCGTGATACCGGCCTTGTTGGCGCCCGAGAGGATCTCGCGCATGAACGCGGCTTCCTCGGACTGGCGACGACCGGCTTCGCTGTCGAGCAGCTCGAGCAAGTCCGCCTCGGCTTCGGCCATCATCTTCTGGCGGTCCTCGATGCGGAGCATGACCTCGATCTGCCGCGCCTTGAGCATGAACTCAAGTTCCTCGGCCTTCTGCTCGGCGGTCTTGAGATCCTCGGCGGTTTGCGCGATCTGGTCGCGCTGTGCGCGGAGCGTCGCGGCGATCGCTGCATCGCTCTCACCGATCGCGTTCAGGAAGCGGAGGCGTCCGACGAGGTCGGGCACGGACTTCGCGCTCAGGAGCATCTCGAGCACGTCAAGTTCGCCGTTGCGGTAGATGTTCTGTGCGCGTTCCTCCAGGAGGTCGGACTGCGTGTTGTAGGCGCCCTCCGCGTTGCCGAGGTCGATCTCGGTCGCCGTCAGACGCGTCTTGGTGGCGTCGAGCTCCTCGACCGATGCGTTGTACGCCTCGCTTGCGATCTCGAGTTCGCGGTCGAGCGCGTCGAGCTGGGCCTTGAACTCCTCGAGGCGGGTCTGTCGTGCGGCGAGTTCCGCGCGGAAGGCCGCGGTTTCAGCGCTGAGGGAGGCGGTGGTCTCAGCGGAGGGTGAGGGCGTGGACGGCGCAGCAAACGCCGGCGTTGCAAATACGAGACTCGCAACGAGCAAAGCGGCGACAGTGCGCGCGCCGGATGACCTCTGTTTCCGCTGAATCAAACCGCACCTTCCTTGTCGCCGGCCCGAACTCTATGCGATGTCGCATGTTCAGAGGGCTGCGAGAGCACCGACCTCACATACTAGCACCCCGCATGCCGACTTAACATTCCCACGTTGTGAGCATTTCGTGCGATGTTTCTACGGCCAATAGGGGCTTACCGCCGCCTGGTGTTGCGCCCCGCAGCCGCTTGCGTAGCAGTCAGAACTGACCCACTGGACGCTGCCGCCGCTTGTGGTATAGCCGCCGAAGTCAATTTGCGACAACGTGCCTGCCCGCGTTGCGTAGGTGCCGTCCCCGGTGTAGCCCAGCAGCCGCGGTCGCTTCCACCCGTGCGGCACGCCGATGTGGCAGTTGTTGCAGAGCCCCCGAGTATTCGTCTGATGTTGGGTTCTGGCGTGTGCGGTGTTGCTCCATGTCGCGTTCGTAGGCCCGTTGAGGTCGTGGCACTTGGCGCAGATGTTCGTGGCGTTGCTCATGCCGTTCGCGGTTGCTGACAGATAGGTCGTCCGCCATGCGTCCGCGTAGCCGGGGTCTATGATCCACTGCGCGCTTGAGCCGTGCGGCCCGGACGCCTGTGTCGCCGAGGTCTGCGTGTTCGTGTGACAGTCGGTGCACGTTAGCATCGAGTTCGCGGTCCAGCCGTTGCCTGTCAGCAGGAAGTTCGCTGCGGGCGGGAGCGCCCACGTGACGTTCCGCGTCGTGCCGCCGGAGTCAACGAGCGTGAAGGCCGACTGCATCCCCGTACCCTGACCGAGCACGTTGTGGAACGAGGCGTTACTCGGGTTGAACTCCTGGGCGACGTTCGTCTGGCCGCTCGGCTGCGTCGTGTTCGTGCTGTGGCACTTGAAGCACAGGTTCGCCTCGTAGTGTCCGGTTGCGCCGGAGAGCCGCTGCGGGGTGAAACTGCTGGGCGTGCCCCACGTGGTCGCGTTGTAGGCGACCTGGGCGCCCCATGCGCCATAGAGCGCGCCGCCTGCGATGCTCGATCCCACGGTGTGCAGCGCGCTGCTGCTGACCTTCTTAGTGACGTGCGGATCGTGGCAGTCGGTGCACTCCGCATGACGGTTCGTACCGCCGAGGAGAGCCGCTGTCTCGGTGTCCGTATGTTTGCCGGCGTAGTCGTCCGGATCGTGGGCGTAGGTGAGTTTCGCTTTCGTGTAGACGTTCTTCGCACCGATAGCGAGAGGGTAGGTCGCCGAGCCATCGCCGTGGCACTTGTAGCAGAGGTTCTGCTCGGTGGCCGCTGTGCCGGTGTTGACTCGCGAGCCGGCGATGCTATTGCCGCCCGTCCATGTCGCACCCGTCGGCCGCGTCCAGGCGTTGAGGCGCTTGTTGTTCGACCCATGCGGGTCGTGGCAGGTCTCGCAGAGCGCCTGGCCGTTCGCGACGCTCGCTGTGCGGTGTCCGGAGTTCCCGAATGAGAAGCCGGTCGCATTCTTGTTCCAGCCCGGGAAGTACGGCGCGGTCACGCTGCTGAATGTCGCCGTGAACGGAACGACGACACTCACCGTTGTCGTGGCGGCCGGCGTGGTGCCGTCGTGGCACTTCATGCAGAAGTCGGTGGGAGCCGAGCCGTACGTGGTGCTAGTGACGACGTTTTTGGTGTTCTCCGGATCGCTCGCCCGGTCCATGTCCCACACGCCGCTTGCCTTCTCGGCCTTGGTGTAGTGGACATTGTGGCAGCTCACGCACGTGAGGGATGCGCCGGATGCCGCAGTGTATGCCGGGTGGTGCGACGTACGCGCGAACTCCGCCTGAACATCGCGCGCATTCCACGCGAACGGCTTCACGTAGCCCGCGGCCACTTTCGCTTCGGTCGACGACGCGCTATGGCACTTGTAGCAGAGGGCGGCTTGTTTGTTGGCGTTCGCATTGGTCGTGCGGCTGCGACGGTAGTCGACGAGTCGCGTGGTGGCCGAGCCGTGGTTGTCATGACAGACCTCGCACTGCACGGCGGGGTTGTCGGTCGTGGCGGCCGAGCCGTCGTAGTCGTTGCTGTAGATTGCGGCGCCGCCGT
Organism: Coriobacteriia bacterium; assembly: GCA_038325105.1. Taxonomy (GTDB): domain Bacteria; phylum Actinomycetota; class Coriobacteriia; order Anaerosomatales; family Anaerosomataceae; genus WSXY01. The sequence goes on along the minus strand of JBBQIR010000059.1, from coordinate 7,511 downwards.
GCGCGGATGCAGCGTAGTTGGCCGTGTTGTGGTTGCCGCCGGTGTTGGCGAACGCGCTCGGGCCGCCCGCAAGCGCGATGCTCGTTGAGGCATCCACGGACTTGCCGTCGAAGACCACGGTGCTGCCGTGGCACGACAAGCAAAACTCGTTCGCGGTCGCCGGTGCGGAGTTCTTCGAGTAGTAGTTGTAGAGGCTCAGCCCGTACTTAACGCGGAGCATCATGCGGTACGAGCTTGCCGGCACATAGACGCCGGCGCTGTCGTAGAGGTACGACGAGCGGTGCGCGCTATGGCACGCGACGCACTCGGTCTTGTTCGTGGTCATGTACGCGTTGCGGTGCCGTGAGCCAAGCGTTTGGCCGACGTAGTCCGAGAACTCCTTCTGCACGTTCCAGGTGCTCTTGGCGCCGGTCGCGACTGCCGCGGTCGTGTCGCCGTGGCACGTGTAGCAGAACTCCTTGGTGCGGTAGTCGTAGAGGTAGGCGCCGTGCACCTGATGGCAGCGCGCGCACGAGACGATCGTGGGATCGTTGCGGTAGCCGTGAAGGTTGGGGGCCATGTTGCCCGAGAATGCCGAGTAAAGCGGCGTCGGCCTGTCGTCGCGCGCAACGACGGCGTAGAACCACGTATACGACTGGGTCGTTTCGGCGGCGGCGGCATTGATCGGCGGGCTGGTGGTGCCGAGGTAGTTCGCGAGCACCGGCGTGAGGCTGCGCGAGATGACGGTCGCCGATGTCACCGGAATGGTGTCTCGGTAGACGTCGTAGCCGACTGCGTGACCCGAAGCGTCCACGGAGGCGTCCCAGCGTACGGTCACCTTGCCGACGGCGCTTACCCACGCGTCGCGTATGGTTGGCGTGCTTGGCACGGCTGCGTGTGCGAGCGGCGCGAGTGCCAGCGTCAGCACCACAGCAAACCCGGCCACCCGGGCTGCCCTGCGCGTCCATTGTCGAGTACCCATCGAACCCACCTCCGCCTTGGCGCCCACAATCAGTCCCCGATCCTCACGGACTGAACCGCTCTCAGTCCCCCCGTGCCCGAGCCGATGCTCGTTAGGTACCAGCGCGCGCCGACAAACCGCATCGGAACGGCGATCGTGTGTTCTGAGATTATTCCCCCGTCTTGCCACCGCACGACCGCGTAACCGAAGTACACGGTCGCTCTGTCCACGGCAAACACGCTAACAGTCGGCTGTGACGCGCTTTGTTCGATCGGGGGGTACACGCTGACGAGCGACTCCACGAACGCATCGCTCACGTCCTCGTCCGGTGCGAAGCTTGCCGAGAGGCTCTCCGTGTCGCCCGCAATGATGGCAGCGACGGCTGTCTCAAGTGCCGAGCGAAACGCGTCCGCATTGCCCGAGACGATCGCTGCCGTCTCGGCGAGGTACTTCTGCCACGCGGCGCGCTCCTCGGCTGTGAGGCCTGCCTCGCCTTTTTCGGCGACCTTGGATGCGAGGCCGTCGGGGGCAGCGGGGACGTCGGTGACCTTTGGCGCGCTGGCCACGCCGGTCGCGCCGGTCTCAACCGGAGCGGGGGAGGTCGCTGATGCCGGAGCAAGTGCGGTGTCGGGTGTCGGAAAGCCGTAGCGGAGCGCCACGTACAGGCCGCCGCTAACGATGGCAGCACCGAGAATCCCCAACACCAGGTACCGAGTGCGCACGATAGACCCGCCTCCCGACGTGTCTGGCCCTTCACCATGAGTATCGGCCCTAATGGTGCAAAGTGTTACTAGATTAAGGAACGCTCGTGACGGCCGACACGACACGGCGTACCAGCAGGAATTCAGGGGAGCGGTTGAGCGGACGGCTCAGGAGAGTGGAAGCGGGTTGCGCGGGTGGTGGCGGTGTAGTAGTCTGTCCTTCCGCCTCAGGGTGGGTAGATATACGGTGCGGGGTGGAGCAGTCTGGTAGCTCGTCGGGCTCATAACCCGAAGGTCACAGGTTCAAATCCTGTCCCCGCGACCAAGAAAATAGCAGGTCAGACATGGTAAACGTGTCTGGCCTGTTTTCGTTGTTGGAGCTACTGTCTATCATTCTTCTAACGCTCGTGCAGTACATGGTTTAGCCAACCGCGCTCGTCCCGTCGTCAAAGCCACCCATGACTGCATGAGCTCCGGTTCGACGGTTGAGGGGCTCGCCGTTAGCGCTTGCCCTGCTTGCCCAACTCAGTCTCTATCAAACTGACCATCTGGTGGGCCGCGCCTTTGACTGCTTGTTCAACCGATTGTGCCTGCTCGCTGACGACGATCGGCTGCTGGCCGGCAAGCCTGACCTCCAGCAAACATCGCATATCCATCATGCCGGATTTGGCCGCGCTGTTCTCGTCACTTAGATGTACTTCGATGCGCGTGATCTGATCACTGAAACGGCCTAGAACGTGCCTCAGTACATCTTCGATACTTTGAGCAAATGCCTCATCTGCTGAGATGTTGTTATCCGTATTGATCTGGATTTGCATGACGGTTCCCTCCTGTAATCTGAGCCTGTGGTAGACCTAACGCGTTTGCCATGAGCAGACGCGCATGCGCTCTCAGGTCAGTCTACCCCCTGGCGTTCTGCTCTATGCCATTGCTAGCTGAGCGCCGCTCCATCTTCGAGCGTGAGACAGCGACACCGTGGGCAAGAACACCTTAAGGAAAGGTGGTCCGTCATGTCTCGAAACTTGTTCAGGCTGGCAATGGTGACGTGCATGTTCGCTTTGGTGAGTGTGACCCTCGCAGGGTGCTCGAACCTCACATCCCCCGGGACCGGACCAGTGGGCGGTAACAACTCCGGCGGCGGGATGATGGGCGATGGGAACACCACAGCGCCTCAAGGCTCCAACAGTGACGGGATGATGGGCAGCGGGGTCAATCCAGACGCCACCTCATCGGTGGGAGAGCGCATCTGGCTCACCGGAGTGGGAACCGATGGTCAGGAGATAGCGCACACCGCGCCGCAGGTGTCTCAGGGTGCGCTCATGATGGGCGGTGGCGGGTGCGCCTCGTGCCACGCGGCCGACGGCCGGGGTGGGGCGATCAGGATGATGACCGGGACGGCGATCGAAGCGCCCGACGTCACCTACGACGCGCTCATCAAGGTGGGCTTCACGGACACTACCCTACGCAGGGCTATCACAGACGGGCTTGACGAGAACGGCAAAGAACTCGATGTCGCCATGCCCCGCTGGCAGATGGGCACCGCGGATCTGGATGCAACGATCGCCTATCTGAAGGTACTGGGTGCTCGCTAAGCGACCTCACACAGTGCAGCCACCGTCAGCGTCATGACATGCCGTGCTTCCACCCAGTCGCTACCAGCCACCAGTTCATCGGATACGTGAAGATGAACCCGACCATCAAGCCCAGCGCAGCGAGACCCCAGAATGCCGCAGTGCCAGGGTTGGGCGAGGACCCGACGATGGAGCCGATGTGATTGGGACGACAACTGAAGACGTACAAGACCAAGCCGATAGCCGAGAAGAACAGCACGATGATCGGCCACGCCGCTTTCAACGCCGGTCCGACGTCCCTGTTGGCGGTGAGCGTGTCGTACAAAACCCAGATGCCTGCGACCGCGCCAACGACATACCACGGTATGACGAAAGCAGGTTGAGCGAGGATTCGAAGGGGTTCGAAACTCACGCCACTACCTCCAAGAGGCCGCCGGATTACGCCATCCCGCAGCAGCGCAGAGGTGCCACCCGCAATGACAACTTCCTATACCCAGTCCCGCGCATTAGGTTCATCCATTGCAATCGATAGCCGGGCACTCCGCTGCGGCAAGGCGTGAAGCCACCGCGGCCGCGATCCATCAGCCGATCGACAGTGAGAGCCAGTCCAGAATCCCGAGCAGGGCGTGGAACGAGAGCAGGGCGAGGATCAAGTACCCCACGATGCCGTGAATCCGCTTCGACTTCCAGTCGTGCCCGCGGACCATTCGTCGCCCACTCCACACCTGGTAGCCGACGCCGCCTGCCAGCAAAGCACCAGTCGGCACCACTATGTTCATGATCTCTACTCCGAAAAACATGCGGGTGCTCCTGTCTCTCTGGGTCTGCTCCGGTTATTCCCGTTTCACGGGATAGTTCAGCGGGAGTGCTGTAAACCTAACATGTTTGCGCATGAGCGGCCCGCCGATGCCCCTCAATCAGTCTATAGCTTGCCGCTGAGGCGATGAACCCGAAAGCACCAAGAACGCAACGGCCAGCAGTAGGTCGATCGGCAGCCACACTGGTCGAGAGAGAGATACCGGGACTAGCGGATTGAAGAGTATGGCCACGAAGCCGAACAGCCAGACCATCCACTGCGCGTCGCTCTGTAGGCTCTCGTAGACGAGTCCAACAGCCACGACACACACGACCCAGCGCAGGAGAATGTAGTAGCCATAGGGCAGAGGCAGAGTAGCAACGATGAGCATACAGCCCGCAGCAATGCCAGGAATTCTCCATCCCGATGTGGAGTCGCGGCTCACAGTGCGAAGAAAGACACGACGAGCAGGATGATTCCCGCCAGACTGCAGATCATGGAAATCGTGACAGCAACCTGTTCGGGGACGCCGGAAACAGGCGCCCCGGCGGTTTCAGACAGCACGCCTCCGCTCCAAAAGACAAGTAACGTGTTGACCACTGCAGGCCAGAATACCCAAGTTCCCTCGAATCGCCAGGCCGCAGCCCCCGAGATGGCAGTCAACAGTAGAATCACGATTCCCCCTTCATCGTGTAGTAAATAACGTGCTGTCGCATCAGCTGCGCCGCGATGCCGTGCTTCCGGTCTAGCGGTTGTCGCGCCTGCTGGATGCGCTTGTTAGCCTGGTCACACCATCACCACGGCCGTCTTCGCCCACTTATCGCCCAGCCGCTGATGGATTGGCGAGCCCGACATCGTCACGAACGCCGGGAGGGCGAAGAACAGCAAATCGATGTACCTTGCAGCGTTCCTGCCAAAAGACTGTCCAAACGTGATGCGATCACCCGACAGGTTAACGACTCGGAGACCGAGCGCTGCCTTGCCCAGCGTCCGCCCCCATACAGCCTCGCAGACGATGAAGTAGCCTCCGGCGATGGTGAGGCCAAGGAGACGCGAGAACGCGTCAATTTCCGAGTCGCTCGTCGTGACCATCGCCAACGGCACTACCAGCGGCAATTGGACGAGGTTCACTAGGATGATGTCCAGCAAGAATGCGCCAACCCGACGACCCGTGACCTTCGTGGTCTCGGGCGTGACGAACGCCACGCCAGTACTGGAGACCGACAGAGCGCTGCCTTTGGCGAGAGCCCACACACGCCAGTCGGCAGATATCCAGCGAATCTGACCAGCTGCATCGTACTGAGAGAGTTGTCCGAAGGTGATCGGCGCGTCGCCGATTGCCAAGCGCTGCGACTCCTCAATGTAGATCAGAGGACGCCCGTCAGCGTATGTTCCGATTTCCATGCCGCCTCCTCATCCGGACTCTTCCGCTTCATCGCGAGAACAAGGCGCCCATCGCGAGACCCATCACGTCGGCCACCATGGCCGCTAGCCCAAAGACAATCCCCATAGCCGCACCCCTTAGCAGTGACTCAGGCTAACTGAGAGTCTACGATTTGCGTACGTGACCACTATAGCCCAGCCTCTGACAGCCGATGAAGACGCCTGGTTCGCTCATAAAGCGCGCACCAAGCTTGATACATCGGCAAACGCTCAGGCGACGGGATGCTCGTTACGACACTGCTCAAATATTTCTAGCTAGAGAGCAGGTCTTACAAAGGACGCATCCCGCCACCTTCGACTTAGTCAGAGTGCAGGACGTGGTCATACACGTACAGAACGCAGCCGTTCACGATCCGACCCGATCTCCCAAACAAGGTCGTCGGTCGTCTCACCGAGTTCAGCGGCTATCACATCGAGCGCGTAGTAGCTGACGCTCCCACGCTTGATTACCGAGTGTGCCCAGGTGTAGGACTTGCCGGCGATCTCGGCTACACGGGTCAGAGCCAGCCGTCTCCGATACCAGGCAGATCTCCATCGCTCCGGATCGAGCTCGACGCTGTTAGCACATCGGAAACGTCCGCCAGCGGTTTTCGGGAGATCGATCGTCGGTGAGTACCGCCTCCGGATCTCCATGAACGCCGCATACGCCGTATCGCTCGAAAGAGCTCTCGCTCCTTCATCTTGAGGTAGTGACACGATCAGCTCGACGATCGCCGAATCGCTCATCGTACGAACCTCATTCGGAGTCATTGATTTCTCCCTCCAAACAGAAAGAAACCGCTGGCAGATGTGCCAACGGTCTCTATGAACAACAACGCCCGGCAGACGGCCTCTGATGGCCTTCTCCGGGCTACTTCTGGCGTGCTTATCTGCGCTGCATCACTACGTCACGCATCACCTCCTCAATCCGCGACTCGACATGAGGAACGCGGCATCACCTCCTTTTCTGCCTGGCTGGGCGAAGCCCCCTCAAATACAAAGACCCGCCTCCAAAGAAGACGGGTCTCAATGAACAACAACCCTACCGAGGGGTAGGGGGCGAATATCTACCGAATCCGGATTACCTTAATCCTGTTTCCCGCGTACACTCGACAATCGATTTTCGAATCCGAAATCCTGTTTTCGGATACTGCCTCGCTGAGCTCGGCCTCGTTGGTACAATGAGTCTCGTATCGAAGGCATCCGATCGGAGAACGCGTGGGCGTGGACAACGGCGAAGACTATCGGGCCGAACTTGAAGAGGCCGCGCTTGAGGCCGCCGTGGCCCGCAGCCTCGGTCACACCCGCCTCGAGATTTCGACGATGTCCGACCTCCAACTAAGGCGCATTGTCATGTCGGACGCTCCGGCAACGTGCCCATACACGAGCTACGTGGACGGCAAGGGATGGATCGCCCTGGAGCCGCCGGAGCCACCACGAGAGCCGATCACACTCAAAGAGATCGAAGACCTTGATGAATACGAGCAAGAGGTCTGTCTTCAAGACGAGTGGGTTGCCGATGATTCGGAATCTGACTGAGAAGGCAAACGACGCGACGAATCCGTCTAACACTTCGTCTAACACTTCTGGCCAGAACCAGCCGGAACGACAGGCACCCACAACCCCTCTGACCTGCGCGAACGGGATTCACCTCTGCCAGGCTCACGTGCTTGACCATCACTCATAACCCGAAGGTCACAGGTTCAAATCCTGTCCCCGCGACCAAGAAAATAGCAGGTCAGATACCTAATGGTGTCTGGCCTGTTTTGCATGTCGGACCCGACTTCTAACATTCCTCTAACCGGCGAATGCGACGGAACGCGATCCTACGGTGCATATTCCGGTGTTTCCTAGGAGTATGGTGTTTCCCAAGCGGGAAACAGTCACTTGGGAGGAAACATGGCTGCTAGAAACGACGAATACACCTATCTTGAGCATGCGCTGCGGGAGGTCTTCCCCGACAGTCGGGTTGAGTTGTCGCCGAGCCAGTCACGTAGGCACGCCCTGGTGGCGCAGGCGGATGTAGTTGGCAGTGGAGACCACCTGCGGTTGAGGGTAGAGATCCTCAAGAGCGCCAGCAA
>JBBQIR010000058.1:0-15078 GCA_038325105.1 Coriobacteriia bacterium | reverse complement strand
GACGCCCACCGGGCCTGCGCCCGGGCCGCCGCCGCCGTGCGGTGTCGAGAACGTCTTGTGGGTGTTGATATGCATCACGTCGAACCCGGCCTTGCCCGGCTTGAACCGGCCCAGGATCGCGTTCAGGTTCGCGCCGTCCATGTAGGCAAGGGCGCCGGCCGCGTGGACCGCATCCAGCAACTCGCCGATGCGCGACTCGAACAGGCCCAGCGTGGACGGGTTGGTGATCATCACGGCCGCCGTCCGGGGACCTAGCGCCGCCGTGAACGCGGCAACGTCCACGCCGCCATCGGCGGCCGACGGGATCGTGATCGTCTTGAAACCGGCCATGGTGGCCGTGGCGGGATTCGTGCCGTGCGAGGAGTCAGGCACGAGGACTTCGTTCCGGGCAGCGTCGCCTCGCGCCAGGTGGTAGGCGCGGATCATCAGGATGCCGGTGAGCTCGCCCTGCGCGCCTGCCGCCGGATGGAGCGACACGGCCGTCATGCCGCTGATCTCGATGAGTGCCTGCTCCAGTTCCCACAGCAACTGCAGCGTGCCCTGGGCGGTCTCATCGGGTGCGAGCGGATGCAACGAGGCGAAGCCCGGGATGCGGGCGGCCCATTCGTCGATCTTGGGGTTGTACTTCATCGTGCACGAGCCGAGCGGGTAGAACCCGCTGTCAACACCGAAGTTGACGCTCGCCAGGTTCTCAAAGTGCCGGGCGATCTCAACCTCGGTCACGTGCGGCAGGCGCGGCAAATCCGCACGCAACGCAGCGCCAAGGACCTGCGCAAGATCGATCTCGGGGACGTCGAGCGCGGGAGCCTCGACACAGCGGGACTCGGGTGCGCCGATCTCAAAGATGAGCGGCCTCGCTTTAGGCTCGCGATTCATGTGCTCGCTCACAGCGACACCACCTCCCCCACGAACCGGTCCATCTGGGCACGCGTACGCTTCTCGGTCACTGCGAACAGCACGGTTCCCGAGAACTCATCGGCAAAACGGCCGAGGTCGAGCCCCGCGAGAAACCCGCGCTCGAGAAGTCGCGACTGCATCGCTGCGACATCGCCGTCGTAGCGGAGCGCGAACTCGTTGCCGAACGGGGTCTCATTGGCGGCGCTGAAGACGCCCGTACCGATGAGGGCGTCGTGCAGGTAGTGCGCCTTCGCGATGCACGCACTGCTGATACCGGCGAGTCCCTCGGCGCCGACGGCAGCGAGATACACGCTCGCCGCAAGCGCGTTGAGCGCCTGATTCGAGCAGATGTTCGACGTCGCCTTCTCGCGCCGGATGTGCTGCTCGCGCGTCTGCATGGTGAGGACGTATCCGGTGCGCCCGTCGACATCAAGCGTCTTGCCGACGATTCGCCCCGGCATCTGGCGAATGAGCGACGACGTGCTCGCGAACAGCCCGAATCCGGGTCCGCCGAACGACATGGTGCTACCGAACGGCTGCCCCTCCGCCACGACGATGTCGGCACCGAGCGCTCCGGGCGACTCCATCACGCCGAGCAGAACAGGGTTTGCGGCCACCACAAGAAGGCCGCCGTTCGCATGCGCGATCTCAGCGATCGCAGGCACGTCCTCGATGCACCCGAAGAACGTCGGGGACGCGACGAGCACGGCTGCGGCTTCAGGTGCGAGCGCCGCAAGCGCGTCCGTGTCGGTCACACCGTCGCTCGCGGGACACGTGACGACTTCAATCATGCCTGACTCGGCATACGTGGCAAGGACCTCGCGCCACTCGGGATGCACCGCGGCGCTCACAACGACGCGGCTGCGCTTCGTTACGCGGGCAGCCATAAGGGCCGCTTCCGCGAACGCGGTGGCGCCGTCGTACATCGATGCGTTGGCGACTTCCATGCCCGTGAGGGCGCACACCATCGACTGATACTCGTAGATGGCCTGGAGCGTGCCCTGGCTAACCTCGGGCTGGTACGGCGTGTACGCCGTGAAGAACGCCGGCTTGCTCACCACCGCGTCAACGATCGCCGGCACGTAGTGGTCGTAACACCCACCACCGAGGAACGAGACGAGCCGTGTTTCGTTCTCATCGGCAAACTCTTGCAGGTGGGCGGCGAGCTCGATCTCGCTCATGCCCGGAGGCAATGCAAGATCGCGCGACAGTCGTACCTCGGGCGGAATGACGTCGAACAGATCGTCTACCGAGCGCGCGCCGACCGCTCGCAGCATCGCCTCTCGCTGCTCGCAGGTGATGGGCACAAACCGCATCGCGTCAGGCTTCCTCAGTGATGAAGGCCTCGTACTCGTCCGAGCTCATGAGGTCGTCGGTCTGTGCGGGATCCGCCATCTTGATCTTGATCATCCAGCCGTCACCATAGCAGTCCTCGTTGACCGTCTCGGGGGCGTCCCCGAGCGTCTCGTTGACCTCGACGATGTCACCGGAAAGCGGCGAGACGAGCTCCGACACGGACTTCACAGACTCGACTTCCCCAAAGCTCTCTCCGGCGATGATCTCGTCACCAACGGCGGGCAGGTCGACGTACACGACCTCGCCAAGTTGGTCCTGTGCGAAATCGCTGATACCGATGGTGGCGGTGTCGCCATCGACTTTGACCCACTCGTGCTCGGTGTCGTACTTCAGGTCCTTGGGATACATGCGGGTAGCGCTCCTCTCGAGTCTCGGGCTACGACGTGTGCGCGCTCAGCGACGTCTCTTTCACAAACGGCGGCCGAACGACTGTCGCGACGACTTCCTTCTTGCGTATCGCGATGACAAGTTCCGTTCCCGGCGCGCTCAGGTCCACGGGGACATACGCCGTAGCGATACCGTGGCCGAGCGTCGGCGAGAACGTGCCGCTTGCCACCTTACCGACCTCTGTTCCTCCGTGCAACACCGGGTACTCGTGACGCGGCACCCCTTCAGACACAACGAGGCCGACGAGTGTACGCTCGACCCCCCGTTCGCGGATACGCGCGATGGCCTCCGCGCCGATGAAACCGGACTTCGATTTCGGCACAACCCAGCCAAGTCCGGCCGAAATCGGGTCGACGCCGCGGTCCATGTCGCTGCCGTAGAGCGGGTACCCCATCTCAAGCCGCAGCGTGTCGCGTGCACCGAGTCCGCAAGGCGTTACCTCGGCGAATGACAGCAGAAGGCGCCAGATTGCGACGGCGTGGCCCTCGTGGCAGAGAATCTCCACGCCATCCTCGCCTGTGTAACCCGTGCGAGCGAGGAGCACCGGGATGTCGCCCCCGAGCACGGCCTCGGCGATGTGGAAACGCTCCGGTACCTCAAAGCCAACGCCGGCCAGCTCGGTGATGATGTCGATCGCTTTGGGTCCTTGAAACGCGATGAGCCCGGTGCGATCAGACTCGTCGACAGCCTCGACGGTCTCCGGCAGATGCCCGGTGATCCAGTCCCAGTCGGTCTGGCGGTTCGATGCATTCGCGATGATGAGGTACTCGATATCTCCGGTGTGGTACACGATGAGATCGTCGATGATGCCGCCGTCTTCATCACACATGACCGTGTAGAGTGCCGAGCCGATCTCGGCGATCTTCTCGAGGTCGTTGGTCACGATCGCCTGAAGCCCCTCGAGCGCATCGAGCCCGAAGAAGCGGAACTCGGCCATGTGGCACACATCGAACACACCCGCCGAGGACCGTACGGCTTTGTGTTCCTCGATGATCCCCGCGTACTGAACCGGCATCGCCCAACCCGCAAACGGGACGACGCGAGCCCCGAGTGCCAGGTGTTCTTCGTACAGAGGCGTGTGCAGCATTTCGTCCGTCATCGTCATCCCTTCGATCTGCAAGTCACATCAGTGTGACAGGCGCAGCCTGGAGTTCTCCGCCGAACATCTTCCTCCACAGTCGGGTCACGCCTATCTTCAGACCCTCCCAGAAGGTCGGTGCTGCAACACCCTCGGCAGCCACGATTGGCACCTGCGCCAACAGGCGTCCTCCTTGCTCGACGGTGAGCGTTCCGAGCCGCTGCCCCTGGGCTATCGGAGCGGCGAGCGCCTCGGTCACATCAGCTTTGAGCGTGATCTCGCCCCGGACATCGTACACCGGTGTCGATGTCGACTCAGCGACGACGGCGGTTACGGTTCTGTCCAGATAGTCCGTGACGGCAACAAGGGCTGCGGTCTCCTCGGCGCTCGTGACCTGCTTGATGGTGTAGTGCCTGAAGCCCCATTCGAGCAGTCGTTTGGCCTGAACGAACCGTGCGCCCTCGGACTTGGTGCCGAGAATCACCGCAAAGAGCTCGATGCCGCCCCGCTCGGCGGATGCTACAAGGCAGTAGCCGGCGTCGCTTGTCCAGCCGGTCTTGACGCCGGTCGCACCGGTGAACGACCCAATGAGCAGGTTGCTGGCGTCGAACTTCCTCGAGCCGGAAGCGGTTGGGATTCGTACCTCTGTCTGACCGACCATGTCGCGGAAGTCGTCGTTGCCCATGGCGTATCGCGCCATGGTCGCGAGATCGGCGGCGGACGTGTGGTGACCGGGCTCATCGAGCCCGTGCGGGTTCGTGAAGTGCGAGTGCAGAAGACTGAGTTCCTCGGCCTTTTCGTTCATGGCCGCAACGAAGGCCTCGAGTGTGCCCGAGGTGCGAATGGCGAGGGTGAAAGCAGCATCGTTACCCGAATGGACGAGCATAGCCTCGAGCAACTGCCGGATCGTGAGTTCCTGCCCTGTGGTGAGCCCGACGCCCGACTCCCCCACTTTCGTGGCTTCGGGCGGCACGGTCACGATCTTCTCGAGATCCAACTCGCTGTCGAGTACGACGATCGCGGTCATGACCTTCGTCGTGCTTGCCATAGCGCGCTCAGCATCGCCGTCACGAGCCCACAGCACCTCGCCGTCCGAGGTCTCGAGGATGCCTGACGGTAGCGTCACATCGGGCGCGATCTTCTCCAGTCCGGCAGTCGACGAGACGGCCACTTCGCCGAGAACGTCCGTCGGTCGGATGTCGCCAGCGGCGGCCGAGGGGATGACCAGGGTGGCCACGAGCATGAGCGCGAAGGTGCGTGCCAAGCGTATATGCGTGCGTGTGTCGGTCATACGCCGGGCTCCTGAGTGTCGATGATAGCCAGTCTGACATTGTAGAACGTGGACGGCGCTTATGCCCACAGGCGCAGATGCCGAGAATACGTTAGTGGCGAGACTGGCTCACGATGCTCGATTGACTATACTTATCGGAAATCCAGCTCACGTTGGAACCGGGGGACCACGTGCACATTTTCCAGAGAGACCGCAGGCAGCGAGAGGACGACGTCGGCTTCACGCTCGTCGAGCTCATGGTCGTCGTTCTCATTATCGGTATCCTCGCGCTTGTAGCAGTTGTTTCATATGGCGCCCTTACCACGCGCGCGGCTGAGGCGGCCTGCCTGTCGAATCAGCGTACGCTCAACGGCGCACTCGAGGTGTACAGGAGCGAACGCGGTTCGATCCCGCCCACGTTCACGATCGACGATCTGGAAGGCTACGCGACCACCTGGAACGTCATCAGCGTGTGCCCGGCGCCCGGCCATGCCGCTCTGTACTTCGACGCCCCAAGCGACTCCATCATGTGCCCAGATCACGTGTTCCAGTAGGAATCCCAGCCAACCGTCGTACCCTGCAAGGAGGAGCCTCTGTGAAGTACTCTCGATTCGAAACCCTGATGATCTTGCTCGGGGCTGTTGTTATTCTCGGGAGTCTCCTCCTTGGACCACCTGTTCTCAGCGCAGGATACTGGGTGGAGGGCGTCGGGCAGTTTCTCATACTCGTTGTTCTGGCAGCGGCGGTGCACTGGGGCCGCGACGGTGGATCGGTCGCCGCTTTCGCAGCAACCCTGGTCTACGTGATCACGCGGATTCCGCTCCTGAACGAGCAGGGCCTGACGAAGAACATCCTCGCAATGATCGCGACACGCGTGATCATCTACGCGCTAGTCGGCATCGTTGGCGGGGAGATCTTCGGACGCGTGAAGTACATCGTGGCGCAGCTCGAGGGCTCCACGATGCTCGATGACACCACCCAGGTCTACAACCGCCGGTACTGCAGCGCGACGCTTAAGAACGGTCTCGGGCAGTTCCAGCGTTACCAGGTCCCGTTCTCAATCGCTGTGGTGAGCCTGACGCCCGGCCTGTTCGCTGACCTGCGTCCGTCGCGCCAGAGGACGCTCCTGCGGAGCGTCGCCAACCACATCCGCAACGACATCCGTCTTGTCGATGATGTCGGCTATCTCGGTGACGGCCGATTCCTCGTCATTTTCCCGCAGACTCCCGGCACAGGCGCTGCGGTGGCCAGCGACAGGATTCGCAGCGGAGTCCGCGACCTTGTCGGTGCGCTCGACGAGTCCATCACTGCGACACCGCTCGCCGTTCCCGGTGACGCGGCGGCCATCTGCGACCTCGCTCGCTCGCTCGACCCTGGTGTCGAGGAACGTCTTGATGACGTGTGCGGCTCGGGCGAGACAACAACCGCCTGAGATTCAGTCCGCGACGTAGATCTCCGACGGGTCGACCACGACGATTCTGGCCTCGGTCAATGCGATGCGTGCGGCTGTCGGGTCATCGACGCGGAAGATATCAACGGCTGCATTCCCGCTTGGTTCCACAAAACAGTACGCGTACTCAACGTTGAGGCCGCGTGCACCCAGAACCTCGAGCACGTCTGCAAGACCGCCTGGGCGGTCCGGGACCGCAACCGCGATGACCTCAGTGATTGACGCCCCAAACCCCGCACGCTCCAGCACCTGCACCGCCGCACGCGGCCGATCGCAGATTAATCTCACGACGCCGAATTCCGCCGTGTCGGCCACCATGAGTGCGCGCATGTTGACGCCCGCATCACCGAGGGCCCGCGTGAGTTCCGCCAGGCGGCCCGACTTGTTCTCAAGGAAGACTGAGACCTGCTCGACCATCGCCTACACGCTCCCCTCGTTGCGTAGATCGAGGACACGCTTAGCCTTACCCTCGCTACGCTGAATGGACTTCGGTTCCACAAGCTTGACGTCGATGGAGATAGCGAGCACCGATGCGATTTCCGAACTCACCCGCCGGCGCAACGTTTCGAGCGCCTTGATCTCATCGAACGCGAAATCGGAGCCGACTTCGACGTGCACCTCGACGTGGTCGAGCGATCCGCGCTTCTTGAGAACAACCTGGTAGTGCGGTGCAACACCCGGTATTCCGGTGAGAACCTGTTCGATCTGGCTCGGGAATACGTTGACGCCCCGAATGATCAGCATGTCATCGGTCCGCCCGCTCACGCGCTGGATGCGTCGGAACGTGCGGCCACACGCGCACGGTCCCGGAATGATGCGGGAGATATCGCGCGTACGGTACCGGATGACCGGAATGCCCTCTTTGGTAATCGTGGTGAAGACGACTTCGCCCATCTCACCGTCGGGCACCGGCGCAAACGTATCGGGGTCGACGATCTCGACGATGAAATGGTCCTCGTTCACGTGTAAACCGTGCTTCTCCTGGCACTCCGCCGCCACGCCGGGACCAAGCACCTCTGAAAGTCCGTAGATATCGATCGCGAGCACACCGAGTGTCTCCTCAAGCTGCGTCCGCATGTTCTCGCTCCAGGGCTCCGCACCAAACACACCGGCCCTGAGCGGCAGATCGCGAGGATCTATGCCCATCTCGAGCGCGGTCTCGCCCAGCAGGAGCGCGTATGACGGCGTCGCAGCAAGCACGGTCACGCCGAAGTCCTTCATGACCTGCACCTGGCGTTTCGTATTACCGCCGGAAATCGGAATGGTGACGCACCCGAGCCGCTCGGAACCGTAGTGGACACCGAGTCCGCCCGTGAACAGCCCGTACCCGTAGCTGACCTGCACTACGTCGTCCGGCGTAGCCCCGGCACACGCAAGGGTCCGAGCCATCAGGTCGCCCCAGCGGTCGATGTCGCCACGCGTGTAGCCGACAACCGTGATCTGGCCCGTTGTGCCCGAGGATGAGTGCACGCGCACGATGTCACGCATCGGTGCGGCGAACATCTTGTATGGGTAGGCGGCGCGAAGGTCGTCCTTCACGGTGAACGGCACTCGCGTGAGGTCTGCAAGCGACTCGATCATATCCGGTCGTATGCCTGCAACGTCGAACTTCGCGCGGTACGTGGGTACATTCTCGTACACTCGCCTAAGAGTCGACTGCAGGCGCTCGAGTTGGAGCACCTCGAGATCCGCACGAGGCATAGCCTCGAAATCTGGCTGGAACACCCCTACCCCCTTTACCCCGTGCGATGAAACTCCGCTGACGCTATGGCGTTGGTGTCGGCGTTGGCGTCGGCGTCGTCACTTTCGTCCCGACCCGCACGACCTCCTCGGTCGCCTTGTACACCGACTTGAATGTGTCAGTGTGAATGACCTTCCCGTCCTTCTTCACGGTTCGCGTGACGATGATGGTCCGACCGCTGGCACCCTTCTCGTCAACGATCTTCGTGCCCTTGGGAAGCTTTGGATCCTTGATCTCGCGAACCGAGTACGGAACCACGTTCGTGAACGCCCCTGTGACATACGTAACTTTATAGCCGGGGTCGGTTCCGTACAAGGAAACGGTTACCGACGAGTTCGTGTATGCAGTCGCAACGAGTACCCACTTGTCAGTATCGTTTCGGAACTTGAAGTCGGGTCCTCCCCACGAAACGGTGGCGTCCCGTCCTTTCGGGTAGTGGCTGATGTAGAGCGAGTGGTTGCGCCGCTCAACAACGGGAAGCCCCGAGAAGAAGACGGTGTTGAAGATCGTCGTGCCCATCTGACAGATGCCGCCACCAAGCTGCGGAACCAGCTTGCCGTTCACGATGGCGTTGGCTTCCTGGTAGCCCTTCTCGGCTGTCCGCTGACCGATGGTCTCGTTAAACGAGAAGACTCCCCCCGGTGCGACGAGCGTGCCGTCAAGCGCGTCGGCGAGCGTGTGTATGTTGTTGACCCGCGGCTTGTTGCTCGACGAAAACGTCGTCGTGAACGTTGACAGACGCTGACTGATGCCGAGCCCCTTGGCTTTCTCGGTCGTTAGCTCGGCCTCCACACGCTTCATCGGGAGCGCGACCGTTCTTTCGCCGGTACCCGTCAGCGTCTGCACCAGGCTCGTGGCCAATTCCTCGGCATCCAGACCGAGTCCGTCTTGCGACGGAACGATCGTGACCTTGCCTGAGGAGACTTTGAACGTCGCGTCCTGAGCGATCTTCCCGACTTCTTTCACTAGCGGGACGACCGTCGCCGAGACTTCCGCGCTGTCGAGGTGGAACTCGAGCGTTGCCGAGGATGCCTCCACGCTGCCGCTCGCTGCCGACGAGCGGAATGCAAGCCAGGCGCCGATCGTGGTCGCGGGTACATCCCACTTCTTCTTGTCATAGGTGAGCGTGAGCGGTGCGCTTACTATCTGCCGGGCAGCGTCGTAAGCCTCACGCGCACCTTCTTCGCTGATGGCGGCGTCGCGAGACGTGAGAGCGAGTTCCACCGTGCGTTCTTTGGACCCGAACGCGGTCAGAATCGCATTCCTCGCCGTGCCGGTGTCGATTCCCGTACCCGCGGTGGGCGCAACGAGTGTGACGTTGGTCCCGCTCACTTCGACCGAAGCATCAACCGGGGGCGTACCTACAGCCGTGGTGGCTTCGAGGAGAAAAGCACTGATCCGTGCTTCGTCGGCACCGACAGCGAGAGCGATGCGTTCGCGCCCGAGCCATGCGGCGATTCGTTCGCCGAGCGACCCGAAGAAACTGCCGCTGCGCCCGATCACGTACGCCTGCGTTGCAAGCGAGCTAGCGTCGACCGAGGCGCCGACCTGCGCGGCAGTGAGGCTCCACTCCTGACCGCTCGCGGTAACGACGACCGGCTCAGCCAGCAGAGGCGCGATGCCCGATTCGATCGCCGAAGCAGCTTCGCGCTGATGCATGCCGCCAACGGCGACGCCTGCGACGGTCACGCCGGGGTGAACCCTGCCAGCCGAGAAGCCAATCTCGACTCCCACGCCGATAACCACGAGCGTCACGACGACCGCCCCTGCGATGACGGCCGCGCGAGCGCCACCTGAGAGCCCGCCAAGCCACCCGAACAGGCCCGACTTCGGCTCGACTGAACGCCTTGATCGAGTATGCCGATGCGAGCGAGCGTGCCGCTCGGGCGTCTGCAAGGCGGTGTCCAGATCAGAATCGGTCACCATGTCGGTCATAGTGACGGTATCGGTGCCGGTGTCGGAAACCGGAATGTCATCATGCTCGGTCATGCTCATCCTCAGAATAGGGCGGCCAAACGCTGTGACAGTATACAGGACTCGTACGTCACGAGCCTCCCGCGTGGTATCCGGTAGGTAACAGCAAGCATCACGCCGGGATGCTCACTCCTCGGCAATGGCCGCTTCGACGAGAGCCACGTAGCGGTTGGCAATCTCGTCGGCGCGCGCGGCCGTTCCACCCTCGCTGTAGATGTCCACCGACGCCTCGGACTCATGCGGGAGCACGAGCGCCCAGCCATCATCGTGAGCAACACGTACCCCTTCGGTCATCTCGACTTCGCGGTGCTGTCCGATCTCGGCCATCTGACGCATGACGGCGCCTTTGCGATCGAAGGGGCAGAATACGCTTCTGCGGCGCAGGTGGAACGGCGGCAGACTCTCGACGACCTCGTCAAGCGTCGTCTCGAGCGTGTCGAGCATTCTCAGAAGCATCGCAAGCGACATAACTGCGTCATAGGCAGCAAGGAAACCGGG
Organism: Coriobacteriia bacterium; assembly: GCA_038325105.1. Lineage (GTDB taxonomy): Bacteria > Actinomycetota > Coriobacteriia > Anaerosomatales > Anaerosomataceae > WSXY01. Next base: position 4,427 of record JBBQIR010000058.1, on the reverse strand, counting down.
GAAGACGAACCCGCCGGTCTGCGAGCCGGCAAAACCGACGTCGTCCCGGAGTGCCGCGGCCGACAGTGACCGGCGTGACGTACCTGCTCGTACAACGCAGTGACCGGCGTCCGAGGCGATGAGCTCGACAACCCGCGAGGCGGTCAGTGGCACGGCCGTACACAGGCCCGACGAATCGGTCCGACTCCACAAACTGGTCATCACGTGGAGCGTCGTGTCGGGGTCGAGGACACGCCCGGAGCCGGTTACGAGCGAGATCCTCTCGGCTGTTGCATCCATGGCAAGTCCGAAGTCGGCCTGGAACACGCCGACCGAACGCACCATCTGCTCGACCATGCTGTCCGTGCCGATGCCGCTTGCGCGGGTCTGCTCGGAGTCGACGAACGGGCGCAAAGCGACCATCTCGATGTCCCACTGTCCGGCGACCTGAGGCAGGACGAACGACGCCGGGCTCATGCCCATGTCGACGACGATGGTGGGTCGATGATGCACGAGCGCGGTACTGTCGAGTGCGTCCATCAGACCCGCGGTGTAGTACTCCAGGGCCCGTGGCGGATAGATGATCTCCCCCACTTCCTCGAAGAACGCCCGACGGAACTCGCCGCGGAAGTAGAGCCGCTCGACCTTCTTCTCGATCCACGGCGCGAGGTCGATGCCGGCCTTGTCGTAGAAATGGATCTCAAGAACCTGCGAATCCTTGGTGGATGCGCAGATGTGCACACCGCCCTGGCAACGCGTGTCTCGGGTCGTGAAGCGGGTGATTGCCGGCGATGCGACCCTGAGGTCGCGAACGTGCACCCCCGTCGAGTTCAGACCGGCCGCGATCGCGCGCTTGATCATGCGAGCGCCTCTGCTCGAGTCGCGGCTGACGACCACGTGCGCCTTGCTTGGCAGGATGCTGCCGAACGCCTGTGCGACTTTGAGCGCGAGGTTCGGCGTGATGTCGATGTTGGTCAGTCCCGCGATACCGTCGGCCCCGAAGAGCGACCTGATGCCCTTGCTCTCCCAGATGATCGAGGAGGAGACGATGGCTCCCGATTCGATACGCTTGAAGGGGTAGACCTGCACGTCGCTGCTGACGAGGGCGCCATGGCCAACGACCGTCTCGTCGCCGATTGCAGCGCCCGGCTCGATCCGGGCGCGCGCCCGGATGTCCACGCCACGGCAGACCACTGCTCCGCGTAGTTCGGAGCCGGCTCCAATGAACGCGTCGGACCACACAATGGAATGCTCGAGAATCGCGCCGATACCGATGAGGCAGTTGTCACCGATGACGGTGTAGTCCTCGATGTGCGCGTCAGCCCGAACACGTGTGTTGGCACCGATGACGACCTTGCTACCGATGTGTGCGCCCGGGTCGATATCCGCTCCCCGCCCGACCCACACATCGTTTCGGGCCTTTGCACCTGGAACGTAGATCATCGCCTTGCCGTCGAGCATATCCCGGTGTGCCTCCACATACGACTCGAGACTGCCAACGTCGCACCAGTAGCCGTCGGCGATATACCCGTAGAGATCGTGTCCGGCCTCCATGAGCGCCGGAAAGAGCTCGGACGAGAAATCGTACGGGGTGCCGTCAGGGATGAAGTCGAAGACCATCGGATCGATCACGTAGATGCCCGTGTTAATCGTGTCAGAGAAGACTTGCCCCCACGTGGGCTTCTCGAGAAAGCGCTGGATCTTGCCGTTGTCATCGGTGATGACAACGCCAAAGTCGAGCGGGTCAGGCACCTGTTTGAGAGCGATCGTCACTGGCCCGTCGTGTGAGTTGTGGAAGTTGATGACTTCCGTGAGGTTCATGTCGGTCAATGCGTCGCCGGAGATGACAAGGAACGTGCCGTCTTTGAGTGCATCCTCGGCGTTCTTGACCGAGCCGGCAGTGCCAAGCGGAGACTCCTCAACGGCGTAGGTGATGCTCATCCCCCACTCTTCGCCATCACCGAAGTAGTCCTCGATCACCTGCGGCATGAACGCGAGTGTTGCAACGACGTCGGTAATACCGTGGTGCTTCACCAGGCCTATGATGTGTTCCATCACCGGCTTATTGACGATAGGGATCATCGGCTTCGGGCGCATACTCGTGAGCGGTCGCAAACGAGTGCCCTCACCGCCGGCCATGATGACTGCCTTCATCGGGCGGCCTCCGTCTTCTCGGACGCGATCGCCCGTTTGAGTGCGGCTGACGCCAGGAACGTGTATCCGACCGCTGTCGTGACAGAGAGGGCAACGCCCAGATAGACGAACCAGATGCCAAGAGCCGCGTCGGCCGAGCCGAGTCCGGGGAGCCAGGCGTGGTCGAGCACGCCGAGACCCGGAAGCATCGGCCACGCGGCCATGAGCGACGAGAAACCGGTGAACAGCACCGCCGTCGTGACTTTGCCGATGTACGTCACCGGTAGGATGGTGTGATGGCGCTCAAGCACGTAGGAGCCGTAGAGAAGGTAGATGTCTCGAAACACCAGGAGCACCGGAACCCACGCGGGCAGGTCGCCGATGATGTACAACCCGACAACACCTGACGCCAGCAGCAGACGGTCAACGAGCGGGTCGATTATCTTGCCGATCGACGTGACCGTGTGAGTACGCCGCGCGATCTGACCGTCGACCCAGTCGGTTGAGGCCGCTATCGCGTAGATGGCGAACGCAACAATCCGGGTTCGCTCAGCGTCACGGATAAGAATCGCGAAGAAGAAAGGAACCAGAAGGAGCCTCAACACCGTGATGAGGTTCGCCACAGAATACACGTTGTGATGAACCTCTTCGCCGGTGCTATCGATCTCCGGTCGCTCGTCTACCACCAGTCCCTCCTTTTGAAGAACCACAGCATCCACAGTGTAATCGCAGCCATGAAGCCCATGACCGCGGGAAACGCCCAGAATGCGCCCGTGGGAGGCCACATCCCTTTGGTGATGTTCATACCGTATATGCCCGATATGAGCGTGAGCGGCATGAAGATCGTCGCGATAATCGTGAGCTGCTTCATGATTGCGTTCATCCGGTTGCTCACCGAGGAGAGATAAATGTCCATTGTGCCCGACGCGACGTCCCGGTAGGTGTCTATTTCATCTGCCACGCGCGCAAGGTGGTCGCCGATGTCCTGGAAGTACATGTAGGCATCAGGTTCGACGAACGCCTCGAGCCGCGCCAGACCTCTCACGACGTCACGCTCGGGACCGACGACCTTGTGCAGATTCACGAGCGAGCGCTTCGCTGCGTACAGCCGCTGGAGGCTCGACGGTCTCGCGTCTGCCAGCATGACGTCTTCCAGTTCCTCAAGCTCATCGGAGAGCGTCTCGACGAGCGGGAACATCCCATCCACCGCTCCATCGAGGATGGCGTGCAGCGTCCACTCCACGCCACGATTGAGGAACTCCTCGGCGTTCTTGGCTATCCGGTCGAGGGCCTCGATGGAATCCTGGTGAACGGTGACGAGGTGCTCCTCGCCGAGAAACACGTCGAGTTCCTGAGCGGTGATGCCGTCGCCGGTCACGATCTGCGGGAGGAGCCAGACAAGGAAGGTGACGTCGGGATAGACATCGATCTTGGGGCGCTGTGGGAAGTGCAGGCAGTCCTCGGCAGCAAGCGGCGGTAGGTTGAAACGCGCGGCAACCGCGGCGAGCGAGTCCTCATCGGGTTCGAGCAGGTCGATCCAGATGGCGCCGCTCAGCTCGGCGGGAAGTGTGGCCATCCCGTCGGATTTCAGTACGCCGGACTCGATCCAGCGGACGGTGATCTGAGGAGCCATCCGCTACTTCACCCTCTTGAGGATCGCCGGTTGAGAGCTCGCACGGTGTTCGTCGAACGCAAACAACTCCATCTTGTTCTCGTCCAGGACATCGACGAGGACCTTGAGCTTGACCGGCTGCTGGTCCGCTGGAGCGTTCGTTTGTTCCAGCATGCAGTTGAATGAATCCTGGAGGTAGAGCGAGTACCTGAACTCGATGAGCGGTTTGCTCTTCGCGTCCGGAGCCCAGTAGGCGAACCGGCTCGCATCATCCGGAGCATCGACGAACGTGAGCGTCGAGCCGGCACGTATGTTCGGACTGGCCTCGGTGCACTGCCACGTGCCCAGCACGGCCACATAGTACGCGGAGTCGCCACCGCCACCAATGGGCGGCACGTACGGACCCGGGTTGTCGGCAGGCCGATCGGGCAGAGGGGGCGTTTCAGGGACGTCAGTCGGCCAGAGGACCACGGCTCCCAGCACGCCAAAACCGCACGCGACGAGGACAAAGATCACGACCGCGATGATGATGAGGTGCTCCCGCTTCATGCGCCCCCCCGTTCGCCTTCGGCGCATCGCGCCGACGCAGCATGACAACCTCGTACGCCGAGTATACCCGACCACGACACGACACGCGGGCATGAGACGCGCACATCACCTGCTCAGCGCGGTTGTCCGTCGTACAGGGGCACAAGCAACACGC